>JAZRLX010000207.1:0-7041 GCA_045647085.1 Pilosibacter sp. | reverse complement strand
TTTTCAAGCGGACACGCTTTCGCTCAGAGAATTGCGTAACGGTACTAAGGCGCTAAAGCGCCAAGTACCGACGGAATTCTATGATCCTTCTTGAAAACACCTGTCATCTCTGGGACTTTTTTATAGTCAAGTTGCCTTAACTAAATACCAATAATCGCACATTGCTAAGGTAACTAACATTTATAGGTATTTGTGAGGATTCTTGATTAATGTGTGTTTAGATTAGTAAAGAATAATAAAAGCAGTATCTGATAAAAAATCCCGTACATATCTCAAATGATAGGCTGGGCGACTGCGCTTCACAAGTTTTGCGCCCTTACAGAGATCGCAAACGACTTTATAGCGATCGGCGTAAGGGCGAATAAAACGAAGTGAAGCAAAGAGAGTCAGCCGTTTTTTGAGATAGTACGGGATTTTCTACAGATAGCTCTTTATTATTTTTACTAACCTAAAGATCCATTTAAGTTATAAAGTTTTAGCAACCTCTTTTAAGATTTCCTGACATTTAGCCGGGAATCTGCCAAGGTGGTCCGGACCAACATTGAGAAGGTAGTTGATACCCATACCGTTGAGTTTTTTCTTGATCTCAGCTACTTTCTTTGCATCTTTCCAGTTCTGGTCTGCTGCAAAATAGCCCCATGTGTCGTTCATGGTAGCAGCTGTCTCGTAAAGACCATACGGAGACGGTTTGAAACCATCGATCTCGTTCATGAGAGACGGATCGAATTCCTGGTTCTCCGGCATGGAATCCGGAATCTCGTTATCACCTAAGGAAACGTAGTCGTATGCACCGTTACCGAGACGGGAGTTGATGAGGCAGTTCGGCTGATGTTTTTTAACAAGCTCGAAGATACGACGGCTCTGATCATCTGTCAGGGTCATCGGCATATCAAACCAGATCAGGCAAAGTTCGCCGTAGTTTGTAAGGATCTCTTCGATCTGCGGAAGGATCTTGTTCTCGAAGCAGATATCGAAGTTCTTGTCCATATCCTTCGGGAAATCCCAGTCGTTGCACCACATGCTTTCGCCATTCGGAATATGGTAGGACTTATATCCGCCGCCGTTTGGATCATGCCAATCAAGGTCCTGAGAGTAGTAGAGACCGAATTTCAGGCCGTGTCTTGCACATGCTTCAGAAAGTTCTTTAATAATATCTCTGCCGAACGGTGTTGCATCAACAACGTTATATTTATCAACTTTGGAATGGAATAAAGCAAAACCGTCGTGGTGTTTGCTTGTGATTACGAAGTATTTCATGCCGCAGTCTTTTGCGAATTTTACCCACTCATCTGCATCGAAGAATACCGGATTGAATGCTTTTGCTAATTTCTCGTACTCTGCATTCGGAATACGCATCTGGGACTGGATCCACTCACCGTATTTGTGTGTAGAAACTTTGCCGTCATATTCGCCGGCAAGTAAGGAATAGAGACCCCAGTGGATCATCATACCGTACTGAGCTTCTTTGAACCATTTTCTCATATCCATAATTCATTTCCTCCATAAAATAGAATCGTGAAGAAAAGTTTAAAGTAAGCAAAAAATCCATCGGCAGGACCGGAAAGAATGAATAATTCAAACATTCCATTAACGTGACCCGGATTGCGAGCAGATGGAGTTTTTTGCTTGTCGCAGTCAAGCGGGAGCGAAGTGGTCAGACAACGCACATACAGGACTGCTGATTATTTAAAGCCTCGGGAGAACCAGAGGATTTAAATCTGAAATTTGCTTACCGGATTACGCCGGTAAAAATGTTTTTACAGCGAAGGAATCGAAAATTGCCTTTCTTGCTGTTGCCAGGGAGTCATACTCACCGGCTGTTAACATCTGAGCAACGATATTTCCGAGAGCAGTTGCCTCACCCGGGCCTGCGTAAACAGTTTTTCCTGTTGCGTTGGCTGTTAACTGGTTGAGGTATGCTGCGTTGGAACCGCCGCCTACGATGTTGATCGCTTCATATGTCTTGCCTGTGATGGATTCCAGCTCTTTGACTGTTCGGCCATAGCACTCAGCAAGGCTCTGGTATACAACTGTAGAAACTTCGCCCGGTGTCTTCGGAACCGGCTGTCCGGTTCTCTCACAGTAATCCTGAATTGCCTGGATCATGCTGTCCGGAGCAAAGAAGTCATTGGCGTCCACATCCACGCGGGACGGGAACTCTTTCACTTCTTCAGCCATATCACAAAGTTCTGCGAAAGAATATTTATCATCATATTCATGACGAACAGACTGGATCATCCAGAGGCCCATGATATTCTTTAAGAAACGATAGCGGTAGTCATAGCCGCCCTCGTTTGTAAGGTTGGCTTTCTTGCTTTCTTCTGTACAGATCGCTTCTTCCAATTCCACGCCCATTAAGGACCATGTACCGGAACTGATGTATACAGTTTCTACGCCCATACTCGGAACTGCCATAACGGCGGAACCTGTGTCGTGGGAAGCAGGAAGAACTACCTGGCAGTTGAAACCAACTTCTTCAGCAACATCTGCGGAAAGGTCACCGAGAACAGAACCCGGTTTCTTGATCTCCGGGAAGATATGTTTCGGATATCCTAACATCTCAAACAGTTCGTAGTCCCAGTCCTTTGTGGCCGGGTTTACAAGCTGTCCTGTTGTTGCGATGGTATACTCTGCAGCCTTCTTTCCTGTAAGAAGGAAATGATAGTAATCCGGAGTCATAAGGAGTGTTTCCGCCTTCTCAAGGAACTCCGGCTGTTTTGTTTTCACAGCCATCAGCTGATAGATTGTGTTGTAAAGCTGTTTCTGGATACCGGTTCTTCCATAGAGATCATCTTCGCTGATGTACTTGGAAAGTTCAGCGTCCATGCCCTGAGTACGGCTGTCACGGTAGCCAACAGTATGTCCGACTTTCTTGCCTTCTGCATCAACGAGAGCAAAATCAACGCCCCATGTGTCAATGCCCATGGAAACCGGGATCTTACCGGCTTCTTTACATTTCTTCAGACCGGCTTTGATCTCTGCAAATAAAGCTTCGGAATCCCAGCATTTATAGCCGTCCACATCCTTCATTCCATTTTCGAAACGATGGATCTCTTCCAGCTGTAATTTACCGTTTTCGATATAACCGAGGATATGGCGGCCGCTGGACGCACCAATATCTACGGCAAGATAATAATTGCTCATATTACCTCCGAAAAACTGATTATTTGTTATATTTCTTGTAACCCGGGTGTTTGCCGGTTACGCCGTATTTCGGTCTCATGCCAATGAGAGTATCGATATCTTTATCAGAGATCTCTTTCACGCCGCCGAGTAAGTGAGCTGTAAGCTCGATCTTAGCCCAAAGCTCAAGGCTTTCCATGCGGTAGTAAGCAGTGATAAGATCAGCACCAACAGTGAGTGCACCGTGGTTCTCAAGGAGCATTACATCATGCTCAGCAAGGTACGGACGGATCGCATCCGGAACTTCCATTGTAGACGGTGTACCATACGGTGTTACCGGAACGGAACCGATCGCGATAACGCTCTCGATCATGGAGTAGTTGTCCATATGTACATGAGCTACTGCGAAGCCGGTTGCTGTCGGCGGATGTGCATGTACAACGGATTTTACATCTTCACGCTCTTTGTAGCAGCAAAGGTGCATCTTTGTCTCGGAAGACGGACGGTAGCCCTCTTTCGCCTCAAGGATGTTGCCGTCAAGGTCGATCAGAACAAGCATATCCGGTGTAATGAAGCTCTTGCTGATACCTGTCGGTGTAGCGATAACTTCGTTCTCGCCTACACGAACTGTAATATTACCATCGTTAGCTGCAACCCAGCCCTGCTGCCACATTCTATGGCAAATGTCGCAGATCTGTTCTTTGATTTCCTGATATTTCATAATTGTCACCATTCTTTCCTTAAAATATGGTAAAGCATATATTGATCCGATGTGTGCTCACACCCAGGAACATATGATTACAAGCAAACTTGACACATCTGTTCCTGGGTGGATCACTCGCCGTTCTAAATTATTTACGCATTATTTATAAAGCGGACCATATGTAGCGCAAGCACGGTAGTCAGCGCCCTCTTTGTCCATACCAAATGCATCCCATGCCTTCGGTCTGAAGATGCTCTCTTCCGGAACGTTGTGCATGCAAACCGGGATTCTTAACATAGAGCACATTGTGATAAGGTCAGCACCGATGTGGCCGTAGGAGATAGCACCGTGGTTAGCGCCCCAAGCGTTCATTACCTCGTAAGCTGTCTTGAACGGGGAACCTTCCTTGCCATCGCAGCGCGGAGCGAACCATGTACATGGCCATGTGTAGTCTGTTCTCTTCCATAATGCATCGGAAACCTCTGCCGGAAGACCTACAGTCCAACCCTCAGCGATCTGAAGAACCGGGCCGATACCCTTAACAAGGTTCATACGGATCATAGTAGCCGGCATAGTAGCCTTTGTCTCGAATCTGGAGGAGTATCCGCCGCCACGGAAGTAACCGTTGTCAGCTGCGTTCCATGTTGTAGCTGCCATGATCGCATCCTGGTCTTCCTGAGTTACGTTGTACCACTCTTTCATGATCGCATTGCCGTTCTCATCTTTTGCCTCTGCGTTTGCATCGAGACAGCAAGCACCGGAGTTGATAAGGTGGATCACACCGTCAGAAGCTTTTGCTTCGCCTTCGATGTCGTAGCCGGTTACACGTTTGATCGCGTCACCGCTCCAGTATGTACGAACGTCTGCGAACATCTGAGCTCTGTTTGTTAAGAGTTTCATAAACAGCATGCTGATACCGTTTAATACGTCGTTTTCTGTAGCGAGGATGTACGGCTCTCTTGCGCCGTTCCAGTCGAAGGATGTATTTAAGATCGCCTCTGCGAAGTCACCGTTCGGGTAGAAGTCTGTCCACTGTCTCTGACCCTGGAAACCGGCAGCGATCGCATTGTGGCCAACCATCTCTTCTTCGCAGCCTTCCGGTAAGTTCTTATTACCGTTCATAAGGTCTTTGATGATGCAAGCCATCTTAACTACGAACTCAAACTGCTCTTCTTTTACTTCATCGCTGTTCTTTACGAAATCCGGGTTCTTATCGAAACCGATGATGCATTTCTCTTTTGCCCATGCAAGAGCTTTCTGATACTCAGCTTCATCATAGATACCCTCTGTCATACGACGGATGATCTCTACCTCGTCAACGGACTCAACACGGAGACCGAAATAGGACTCAAGGAAATCGGAGTCGATGATAGAACCGCCGATACCCATACAGATGGAACCGATCTGTAAGTAGGATTTGCCTCTCATGGAAGCTGCTGCAACTGCTGCGCGGCCGAATCTTAAGATCTTCTCTTCAACGTCAGCCGGGATTGTTGTATCGTCTAAGTCCTGAACCTCATGACCGTAGATACCGAACGCCGGAAGACCCTTCTGGGCATGTGTTGCAAGTACGGATGCAAGGTAAACAGCACCCGGTCTCTCTGTACCGTTGAAGCCCCAAACAGCTTTGATTGTCTGCGGATCCATATCCATTGTCTCGGAACCGTAGCACCAGCACGGAGTAACTGTTAATGTGATATCAACGCCTTCTTTTCTGAACTTCTCAGCACAAGCTGCGGACTCAGCTACACGACCAATTGTTGTATCAGCAATAACAACCTTTACCGGTTCACCGTTGGAGTATTTGATATTTTCCTCTAAAAGTTTTTTCGCTCTCTGAGCCATGCCCATTGTCTGGTCCTCAAGACCCTCACGTACTTTTAACGGTCCACGTCTTCCGTCGATTGTCGGACGAATACCAATTACCGGATAACCACCGATTAATCTGCTCTCTGCCATAATAAATCATCCTTTCCGTCAATAGATTGACATACAAATTTCTAGTAATACCATTTTACCATTGACGGTCTGATATTTCTAGATATATAATCGCTAAAAATAGGATTATATTTACTTTTTCAAGGAGTTATTTATGTATACAGCCAGTTTTTATGAAAGAAAAAAGCATGGAACGAAAAAATTTCCGGCCGCCTATTATTATGTTGATGCGGGTCATCCACAGTATAATATGCCATTTCACTGGCATACAGAGTGGGAACTGATCCGCGTGAAAGAAAAAACTCTGATTTTACACATAGATGAAGAGGAAATTACAGCAAAAGAAGGCGATATTCTGTTGATTCGTGACAGTATGTTCCATGGAGGTGCGATTGCTGAGGGGATTTACGAATGCCTGGTGTTTGATTTTTATGGGTTGTTTCATGAAATGGAGCCGATCAAGGAATTTGTCCGACCGTTTTATCGGCTGAATTTGCTTCCTCAGATTCATTTTGAAGCGGAAAAAGAACCGGAAATCTGCAAGGCAGCGGCGGAAATTATGGATAGTAACTATAACTATTTTAAAGAAAAGTACGATTCGGAGCATTTTGTGGATAATGGATGGAGAGAACTGGCAACGATCGGAGGTCTTGGCAGAATGTTCTCCTTGATCTTAAAGAAAGGGGTTTATAAAGAAAGTAAACAGGAATCGGTCCGTTCGTCCCACAAGATCAGCAGGATCAAGAATGTTCTTGAGTATGTTGAGAAACATTATCAATCCCCGATCACGTTGGGAGAGCTGGCGGAAGTGGCCGGCATGAATCCGCAGTATTTCTGTCGTGCGTTTAAAGAGGTGACGATGCAGAGCCCAATGGATTATGTGATCTACTATCGTCTGGAGCAGGCGGTCAGACTGTTATCAGCCACGGATCTTTCTGTCATGGAAGTAGCGATGGAATGTGGATTCAATGACTGCAGTTATTTTATCCGTGTATTTAAAAAACAGAAGAATGTAACACCGAATCAATACCGAAAACAGAAGCATTTTGTCGGTTGAGATCGTGTCTAAATGGAACTCTTTTGCAATGAAGTTTGTTTCAAAAAATGAAACAAAACTATTGAAAAGGGTTTCATTTTGCTTTATGTTAACTAAAAATGAGGATGGGTGATTTTTTGTGCAGATGTTTCAAAAAATGAAACAAAAATTAAAAGATTGCATGGTAATTATGTACAAAATGCACATAAATATTATGTGCAGAATAGAGAATAGGGTTGAC
>JAZRLX010000206.1:0-9188 GCA_045647085.1 Pilosibacter sp. | reverse complement strand
ACTTCGTTTTATTCGCCCTTACGCCGATCGCGATAAAGTCGTTTGCGATCTCTGTAAGGGCGCAAAACTTGTGAAGCGCAGTCGCCCAGCCTATCATTTGAGATATGTACGGGATTTTCTATCAGATACTGCTTTATTATTTACAAATTTAAATACTACAATTTGCTTATTATCGCCAATTACTGTAAGGAGTTGCAATTATCAGTATTTAGTTAAGACAACTTGGCTATAAAAAAGTGCCAGGGTGACAAGTGTTTTCAAGAAGGACCATAGAATTCCGTCGGTACTTGGCGCTTTAGCGCCTTAGTACCGTTACGCAATTCTCTGAGCGAAAGCGGGTCCGCTTGAAAATTCCTGTCAGCCTGGGACTCTTTATTACCAAGTTGACTCAACTAAATATCCATTTTAATAAGGTTCCTACATAACCCCCATCATCATTCCGATCATTCGAACCACCAATGCGGCTGCCCATGCGATCGCACACTGCCATACAACAACGCCGACTGCCCATTTGGAACCCATCTCACGTCTGATTGCTGCGATTGCTGCCACACACGGTGTATACAAAAGACTGAATACCAGAAGGGAAGCTGCTGCCAACGGAGACATCGCTGCTGCAACGCTTCCGCCAAACAGAACTTCTAATGTGGAAACCACGCTCTCTTTTGCCATAAATCCACTGATCAATGCTACGCAGATTCTCCAGTCACCGAGTCCGATCGGTGCAAGAAGCGGAGCAAGCATTCCGGAAACCAGTGCCAAGATACTGTCTTCAGAAGATGCTACCATGTTCATGTGTGTATCGAAACTCTGTAAGAACCAGATCACGATCGTTGCCAGTAAGATCACGGAGAATGCACGCTGTAAGAAGTCTTTTGCTTTCTCCCAAAGAAGCTGTGTTACATTTTTTGCACTCGGAAGGCGATAGTTCGGAAGTTCCATTACGAAAGGAACAGCCTCACCACGGAATAAAATCCCTTTGTATAAGAATGCAATAATGATTCCCACGATAATTCCAAGTACATACAGGCCTGACATGATCAGACCACCGTTTTCCGGGAAAAATGCATCTACAAAGAATGCATAGATCGGAAGCTTTGCAGTACAGCTCATAAACGGGGTCAGAAGGATCGTCATCTTACGGTCACGTTCGCTCGGAAGTGTTCTTGTGGACATAACAGCCGGTACCGTACATCCGAAACCGATTAGCATCGGTACAATGCTTCGGCCAGAAAGACCGATCTTTCGAAGGAGCTTATCCATCACAAATGCAACTCGTGCAATATAACCACTATCTTCCAACATGGACAGGAAGAAGAACAGAGTCACGATGATCGGAAGGAAGCTGATGACACTTCCGACACCTGCAAAGATACCGTCTACGATTAAACTCTGCAGTGTTTCATTGACACCCGCGGAAACCATGACACCGGCGATCAATTCGATGATCGCATTCACTCCGATCTCCATGATTTCCTGTAACCATGCACCGATTACGTTGAAGGTCAGATAGAACACACCAACCATGATCAAAATAAATGCAGGGATCGCTGTATATTTACCTGTCAGGAACTGATCGATCTTGCGGCTTCGGATATGCTCTTTGCTTTCTTTCGCCTTTACTACCGTTTGACTGCATACCTTCTGGATAAAGGAGAATCGCATGTCAGCAATTGCTGCGCTGTGGTCTAATTTGCGTTCCTTCTCCATCTGAGCAACGATATGCTCTAATGTTTCGATCTCATTCTGCTCCAGATTCAAACCCTTTAAAATCAGTTCATCGCCTTCCACCAGCTTACTGGATGCAAAGTTTACCGGGAGTCCGGACTCTTCCGCATGATCCTGAATTAAGTGTCGGATCGCATGAAGACAACGATGAACTGCACCTTTATGATCATTTTCATCACAGTAATCCTGTCTCAGAGGTTTTTCCTGATAGTACGCAATATGTACCGCGTGTCTCACCAGCTCATCAATACCCTGATTTTTCGCCGCTGAAATCGGGATGACCGGAACGCCGAGAAGCTGCTCCATTCCGTTTACATCGATGTATCCGCCATTTCCGCGAACCTCATCCATCATATTTAATGCAACTACCATCGGAATGTTCATTTCCAAGAGCTGCATAGTCAAGTAAAGGTTTCTCTCAATATTGGTCGCATCCACGATATTAATGATCGCCGTTGGTTTCTCCTGCAATACAAAGTTTCTGGATACAACCTCTTCGCTCGTGTACGGAGACATGGAGTAGATACCGGGAAGGTCCGTTACGATCGTATTTGGATATCCTTTGATCACACCGTCTTTTCTGTCAACCGTCACGCCTGGGAAGTTTCCCACGTGCTGGTTAGATCCGGTCAGCTGATTAAACAGCGTTGTCTTACCACAGTTCTGATTACCGATCAGGGCAAATGTCAGTTTTGTTCCTTCCGGAAGTACTTCTTCATCCTTTGCACTATGGTATTTACCGGTCTCACCAAGACCCGGATGTTCCGTCTCTTTGATCACCGGCTTTACTGACTCCTTCTTCATCTTCGGATCTACCGGAACCACATCGATCTTCTCTGCGTCTGCGATTCGGATGGTCAGTTCATAACCATGAATACGCAATTCCATCGGATCGCCCATCGGAGCCAGTTTCACAGCTGTTACCTCTGCACCCGGGATCATTCCCATGTCCAGAAAATGCTGACGCAGTGCACCCTCGCCGCCCACAGCAGAAATAACTGCAGACTTTCCGATTTCCAGATCCTTTAATGTCATAGAATTCTTATTTTCTTTCATATATATTTACCTTTATTGTTATTAGATGTTTCAATCACCTTAACTACAACAATGATTGTTTTCTTCGTTATTATCATATAATTATTTCTTCATTCGGTCAACAAGAAAATTAGCTTTGACTAACTTTTTATTTCGATATTGAACCTCCTACAGTTGGCTGCAATAGCGCAAAAAAATAACTGCTCAAGCCTGAGCAGTTATTTTATGTTTAAGTGATAATTATTATCTTGTGAAGTCCTCCTCGATCACTTCCCACGCTGCATCCACGCTGAAGTAATCTCTGATAAACTTCTGTGTCTCCATAGACATCTCTCTGCATGCATCCGGATCATTGTAAAGCTCCACAACATTCGCTGCAAAATCAGTCGGCTCATCTGCAACGCGCATCACACGTTCTGCCTGTGCGATACCTTCTGCACCGATGGATGTGGTCACGATAGCGGAACCGTTATAGATGGCCTCAACCACCTTGCCTTTCACACCTGCACCATAACGAAGCGGAACGATGACGATTCGACTGGTTGCATAAAGCTCTGCCAGTTCTTCCTCAGATACAAATCCTTTTACAATGATTCCGTTGCCCGGTTCTTCCAGAGCTTTGATCTCGTCTGTCACCTTGGAACCGACAATGTAAAACGGAACTTTGATCTTTTCACGGATCAACGGATAGATTTCTTTTGCAAACCAGAGAACTGCGTCTGCATTCGGCGGATGTGCAAAACCACCGACAAACAGAAGTCCCTCGCGTTTGGAGAAGTCCATATCAATGTTATCCAGGAACTTGTCGAATACATAAGCTGTGATCGCTTTCACATTGATCTCCGGTTTGATCGCATGGATAGCCTCTTCTTCCACATAGGACGGATAGTAAGCCACCTCGGATTTTTCCATGAGCGTAAATTCGATGGATTTCCAGTAATCAGAGTCACGTTTCTTCTGGATGTCTCCTGTCAGTTCGTATTCACGGAACTCACGGAGGAAATGTAAGTCATGACCATAGTAAATGATCTTGATATCGGTATTCTTCTTGATAAAATCGATGTACTTGGTCGCGATATGCGGACGATTCAAGTATACAAAATCGATCTCATCTTTATTTTTCATGATCCAGTCCCAGATACCTGCCTGGTATTCCGGTCCATAGAGGATTTCCACGCCCATCTGCTGAAGCACGGTGGAGTACGGCTCTTCATGAAGGAAATTGTCGCCCAGGAATTTTACCTGGTACCCCTTCTGAATGAACATTTTGATATACTGGTATGTGGTCTTGGAGCCTGCATCCTTATCAAAAGTCGGAACATAATGGTCCACGATCAGGACAACCGGCTTTCTCTGGCTGCGCTCACGGGCACGGAACGGATTCGGATTGCCTGTATTCACAGACTGTTTCTTGAATTCCTCGGCCCATTTTTCTTTTAACTTCTTACTGTTTTCCACCTGATAACGTTTCAATCCGGTACCGTTGACATCTGTACCGTTGGAAACACCCTCAAAGTGAATCACTTTGGAAAGTGGCTGGTAAACCACACGTTTTCCTGCAGCACGCACCTGGAATGCCAAATCGGAATCCTCGCAGTACGCCGGAGCAAAATGATCATCGAAACCGCCAAGCTGATTCCAAAGTTCTGTAGAAAGTAAGATCGCTGCACCGGAAATGTAGTCAACATCTTTTACATAGTTGTATTCTGCCTTGTCCGGATTATCAAGACGGCCATAGTTCCAACCGGAACCGTCGCTCCAGATAATACCGCCTGCCTCCTGCAGTCTGCCATCCGGATAAACCAGTTTGGAACCTACCATACCGATAGTCGGATCAGATTCGATCAGATTTACAAGGGAGGATAACCAGCCCGGCGTCACCTGTGTGTCGTTGTTTAAGAACATCACATATTTACCACGGGCAGATTTCGCTGCATTGTTACAGTTGCGAAGGAATCCCTGGTTGGTCTGATTGCGGCAGATCACCAGATTTTCCGCATACAGATTCAGTTCCTTCGTTGCATCAGAAGAAACGTCGTCCGCAATGATCACTTCATAAGTCACATCCGGTGTGTTCTGTAAAATGGAAACCAGACATGCATAGGTGTAATGAATCTGGTTGTAAACCGGAATGACAATGGAAACTGTTGGATTCTCGTAGTACGGGAATTTCAGCTTTCCGTGTTCCATATAACCTTCACCGATCTTGAAGTCTCCACGGATCAGGTTGCGGCCTTCCGCTGTGAAATACAGTTTTCCATATTTCGCCGGACGAAGGAGTGTATTTTTCACATAAGTGAGAACTTTACGTTTTCTTGTGCCTTTCGGTAAGATCTTATTGACGATCTTGTGGCACTTACGAAGTACTTTCCAAATGATGGATTCATGTTTTGCCAGATACTGCAAAGTCTTGGCAATCTCTGCATTTTCACGGCGCAGATCTGCGATGATCACATCCAAGTTTGCCACATGGTTGTTAGTCAGACGCTGCACTTCCTGCTGTTTTACGATGGTCACATCCTTCTCAGCAATTTCTGCTTTCAGGTTCTCACACCACTCTTTGACGATCTTCAGCTCATTTTCACGATCCAGCAAGTACTCGATGGTCTTTGCTTCCTGCTCGTACTGTTTCATGTACTGGAAATTGCCCTCTCCATGAACATACGCCTGGAATGCAGTTTCCATCTGCATGAAGATTTCCTGTCTCTCTGCATCAATTCCAAAATGTTCGAAAATCTCTTCCTGACTGCATTTCAGCACATTTTCATATCTTCTATAAAAATAGAGAAGATTTCTAAAGTGCAGGAATTTTGCCGGAATCGGGAAATCGAACACCCACTCATAATCGATACCAAAAACAGTACCATCAGAAACCATCAGATTTTCAAACAGACCGTCCACGTTGGATACTGCTGCGATGCGGTCGGACATTTCCGGAACATCACCAAAAACATGTTTGAACTCTGCACACGGAACAAAAGTTTCTGCACATGCCTGACAATCAGACACAGCAAAATCCTCCGGGAATACAAGGCTCATCGCCTCTTCCAGTGCCGGGTACGGTACTTCACCCATCTGGATCTGCTCGCCGAGCACATCTCCAATGGTCTCACCTTTTAAATATTCAAATTTAACGGTCTTTCCTCCGTTCAGAAACTCCGGTTTCAGGAATTTTACAGACGGATTCAGATCCTTGATCTTCTCAAATTTATCCTCGAACGAACGGATATGAGCAACGCCTTCCTCAGAAAGCGCAGTCTTCTCCACAGACAGAGTTCCGTTCTCACGAACGATCGCCGTCTTAAGCTGGAATTTTTCCGCTCTTGTTCGGTTGTATTTTACAAACTCAATCTGTCTCATTTCGTTCCTTTCTCCCAAACTCCAAGGAAGGAGTTGTTGAATTTCGTAAACATGCCATTCTGACATGCCTTTGCCATGGCCTCTTCCTCACTGCCAAACCAGAAGCCCGGTCCGTCGTAACGCGCAGAAATATTGGTCACATCTCCGGTATCCGGAAGATAGTGGTCAGAGTACACAGCCACCGGATAACGGTAATCCGGCACCGGATAATACATGGTAAAATTGCCGCCCCATGTCTTTGTCAGTTCTGTAAACAGACTGCGGAACTCAGACTCCAGATAAGAGTTCTCCTGTTTCGGAGCACCCATCCAGTAACGGACACCGGTTTCATTTTCCACAGCAGCTAACATCACTCCGCCCGGTTTCAGATAATTCGCTGCCTCACGGAGCAGATCTGCAGCCTCTTCTTTCTTGCACTGGGAAAGGAAACTTCCCAAAACAATATAGTCAAATGCTTGGAACATGATGTCCTTTATATCTGCATTGGACTTTGGCTTGTATACTTTAAATAATTCGGCATTTTTTCCCGCAATACCAATCGCACAATTTCCTTCAGATTCTGCCGTCAGCTTTGCCAACTCGTCCTTCTTCCACTGTACCTGATCGTGAAGATCTCCACGCACGAATGTCACATTCTCACGCACTCCATGGCGAATACGGTTCACCTCAAGATTTTCATCTTTCGGATCTAAAACCACCACTTCTCCTGCACGCTCTGCAAGGATCCTTGTGTAAGAACCATAGTCGGAACCGATCTGCAGGATACGGGAATTCGACTCAAATTCCACCCACTCAAAGAGATTTTCTCTCAGCGGTGAAAACGCATAAAGGCACTGCGGGCAGTTTTCGCCCGCAAGTGCCGCATTTGTATCATTATCGTACTTTTTCAGTAAATCCAAAATTTCGTAGCTAAAATCATTCATCTATTATCTCCTGCGTTACGCCCTCGTCAGAGTCGTTTCAACCTCCGACTCCATATCATAAACGCCAACGGTATTTTTATTGGAAATCACTGTAATATTGGCCACATTATACAGTCTGTGGTACACCACATGTTCCTCACCCTCAAATCCGGTACAGCTCATGGACAGTAAATATTCGCCGCCCTGCAGTGTCATTTTCTGAGTAAAGGAAACGTCATACACATCGCCAGGTGCTACCGGTTTCACATCTGCACCCTCATACATCGTATTGGTACCGGACAGATCCGTTCCCTTCTTGTCGCGAATCGTGTAAGTGAAGATCGGATTCTGGATCGGTGCGTTGAATCGGATACGCTCTTTGATCGTAAATGTCTCACCTTTGATCAGAAGATTGGTCAGATTTCCACGGGCATCAAATAAACCAAGATCGAAAATCTCTGCTCTGCCATCACCATATTCCGTACGGTCCGTGTTGATGGTAATCTTCTCTTTCATGAGACCTGCGTCCGCACCTGTGTGTGCAGCTGCTGCCTCTTTACTGGACAGAACCTTCTTCTCTGCTCCTTCGATCTCCATACCACCGGAGAAATCATTTTCCAGTTCCTCACGGAGAGAGTCCATCTGATTTGCAAGGATCTTCTTATATAAATCTACCATTCTGCCAGGCTCGCCTTCTGCAATGAACTCGCCTTTGTTCAGCAGAACTACCTTGTCACAGTATTTGATGATACTTCCCATGTCATGGGTAACCATCAAGATCGTGGTACCATTCTGACGGATTTCCTCCATACGGCGGTAACATTTCGCCTGGAAGAATACGTCACCGACAGAAAGTGCCTCATCGACGATCAGGATCTCAGGCTCTACGTTGATTGCCAATGCAAACGCCAGACGCACGAACATTCCGCTGGAGTATGTCTTTACCGGCTGATATACGAAATCTCCAATGTCCGCAAAATCTAGAATATCCTGAAGTTTTTCGTCCATCTCCTTCTTCGTAAATCCCATCATGGTACCGTTCATGTAAATATTTTCAATTCCGGTGTAGTCCATGTTGAAACCTGCACCCAGTTCCAGAAGTGCGGAAATCTTTCCATCTACGTTCACTTCACCTGTCGTCGGTGTGAGAACACCTGTGATGATCTTCAGGATTGTAGATTTACCGGAACCGTTGGTTCCGATAATTCCCACAGTCTGTCCTTTTTCCACGTGGAAGCTCAAGCCATTAAGAGCATAGAAATCCTTGTGATAGCTTTTATGCTTCGGATGTAAAGATTCCTTCAAACGGTCGATCGGTTTCTCATAAAGTCTATATACTTTTGTTACATCTTTTACTTCAATTGCATTTATGGACATTCGTCCCTCCTACAACTATAATACATCAGAAAAATGCGGGCGCAGGCGCTTAAATACTTTCAGGCCCACCAGCATCATAACGATGGTCACGCCCCAGAAATAGAATCCCAGAGTCGGACGCATCCAAAAACCGTCACCGGTCAGCATACTGTCACGGTAACCGGCTGCGATATAATAAAACGGATTCAGCTTCAGGATCGTCGGAGCCATAGTCAGACCACGCTCCACAAATAAATTTTCGCTGTACATGATCGGTGTCAGCCACATGCCAAACTGAAGACAGATGCTGACGATCTGCGCCATATCCTTAAAGAATACCTGGATCGCACTAGTGAAATAAGAAATTGCAAGTGCCAGCATGGAAGCCGCAAACGCATAGTAAATCACCTGCAGCCATGCAAGACCCGGCATCTCACCGCTGATCAGGAACACGAGGAACATGATCAAAACAAAGAATGCATGTACAAACAGACAGGAGATCAGCTTGATAATTGGCAGCATCTCCACCTTAAACACCACTTTTTTTACCAGGTAATTGTATTCCTGCAAACAGCCTGTTCCACAGTTGAGTGCCTCTGCAAAGAAAAACCACGGAGCAATACCAGGAACCAGCCACTGCACATAGGAAGCATTCGGCACCGGCGGCGCACTTTTAAAACCATACGGACCAAAGATCACCCAATAGATCAGCACCGTCACGATCGGCTGGACAAACATCCAGACAATACCGAAATAAGAGCCAACGAATCGTTTTCTGAAATCGGCTTTCGCCAGATCCCACATCAG
>JAZRLX010000205.1:0-3341 GCA_045647085.1 Pilosibacter sp. | reverse complement strand
GATTTCTGGGCAAGTCTGGATCATCAGATGAAGTATAAAAAGAATCTTGAGGACTCCGATGAGATTATCGAAGAGTTGACAGAATGTGCCGAGATGATCGCGGCAGCAGATCTGCGGATGCAGAGGATTCGTGAGAAGATCGACGAAAGAGAAAATCCTCCGTCTCCATTCCAGCGTGATCGTGATTAAAGACAGAGGATTCAAATTTAATAAAGATATCCATACAGGGTTTCAGTAATCTGGAATCCTGTTTTTTTGTATAGTGAAACAGCAGGTGTATTTTCTCCGGAAACCTGAAGTCGCAATGGAAGAGGGGCATGTACTGCAAGATCATGAAGCACCTGGAGTAACAGCTGGTTTCCGTGTCCCTGACCGCGGTATTTTTTATGAATCTCGAATCCATACAGATAATAGTAGGATGAAAATATAGAAATGTTAACGGATCCATAAAGATTTTCATAATGGCGTGTCAGCGTGTTGTCTACCGTTGTACACGTCATGGAGAGCGGAGTTTCCGGATGATCCGCTGGCGCCTTATTCCATTTCCATGCGGATAAATGAATCTCCATCATATGTTCTTGTAAAACACATTCGGCTTCCAGTGTATCAAGGACAGACATGGTATCAGGATCCGATCCGTTTGTATAAAAGAGAAATTCGATGTCTTCAGGAAGAGTTTCTATAGCCCGTTCCAATAATTCAGTAAATAGTCCCTGACGACGGTACTTGTTTTCAGTAAATGCATAGCATTCGTATGTGTCGTCATCTTCATAGAGAAAGGCAGCAGCAGAACGGATAGTTCCGTCAATTTCATAAATCGCAAATAGCTCCGCATCATCTACCGGAAACGCAGAATTCATGGATTGAATCTGAGCTTTTTGGAGAGGCTGAAGAGAGGTTGTGATAGTTGCAGACATTTGTTTTGCCTCCTTGTAAAAACATTTGCTGTCATGTATCAGTATAGTATAGAGTGGAAGAAGAACACAAGGAAAAATTTAAGACTTTTTTGTGTTGCCGAGTTGCTGTGCGGATGTTAAGATATTTGTAGCAATGTGTGAAACGATGCAATTACAAGGAGTAAATCATTATGAAATATCTGAAAGAACTGGCCATCATTTTCGGAATTACCATGGTCGGCGAAATTTTAAATGAATTGATTCCGCTCCCGGTTCCGGCCGGTGTTTACGGATTGTTTTTATTGTTGGGACTTTTATGTGCAAAGGTCGTAAAG
Organism: Pilosibacter sp.; assembly: GCA_045647085.1. Classification (GTDB taxonomy): domain Bacteria; phylum Bacillota; class Clostridia; order Lachnospirales; family Lachnospiraceae; genus Pilosibacter. The sequence goes on along the minus strand of JAZRLX010000205.1, from coordinate 2,110 downwards.
CTGGAAGATGTGGCAGCAAACGGAAATCTTCTGCTTGATATTATGCCGCTGATGTTCATTCCGGCAGCAGTTGGCCTGATTGAAAAATATGCAGAACTGACTGCCATTCTGATTCCTTTTATCGTGATCTCTGCGGTTTCCACGTTGATCGTTATGACGGTTACAGGAAAAACAACCGAGGCTATCCTGCATGGTCAGAAAAAGGAGGAAGAATAAATGCCGTTATATTTTGGTGTGTTTATAAGCGTTGCCGCATACATAGTGGGAATGTGGCTGAAGAAGAAATTAAAATGGGGAATTTTGAATCCGTTGCTGGTGGCAGTAATCCTGGTTATTGCTCTGCTGGTTGGAACAGGGATTCCTTATTCAGAGTATAACAAGGGTGCTTCGTACCTTAGCTATTTCCTTACGCCGGCGACGGTCTGTCTTGCAATACCACTGTACAAGCAGTTAGAATTACTGATGAAAAACTTTGCAGCAGTGATCATCGGGATCACATCCGGTGTTTTAGCAAGTGCGGCCAGCATTTTTGCAATGTCTCTGATGTTTAAATTAGATCATGTTTATTACGTCTCCCTTCTTCCGAAATCGATTACGACAGCCATCGGAATGGGCGTTTCCGAAGAGGCAGGAGGAATTGTGACGATCACCATCGTCAGCATTATCTTGACCGGTATTTTTGGAAATATTATCGGAGAAGCATGGTTTAAATTGGTCGGTATCAAAGAACCGATCGCCAAAGGCCTGGCTTTTGGAACTGCGTCTCACGCCATCGGTACGGCAAAGGCGTTGGAACTTGGCGAGATTGAAGGTGCCATGAGCAGCCTTTCCATTGCAGTAGCAGGATTAATGACTGTGGTGGTAGCTCCATTGGTTTCAGGATTGATTTAAAAGAGAAGAGGTAAATGATGGGAGCAATGTTGAAAAAACGATCTGAGATCGAAGAAAAATATAAATGGAATCTGGAAGATATGATTCCGTCACAGGAAGCTCTTGAGGAGTTATTAAAGACGGTAGAAGAGAGAATTGATGCTTACGGTACATTTAAGGGAACACTGGGAAGTTCTGCACAGAGACTGGCAGAGTTTTTGAAGTTTGATGTGGAACTGGATGAAATGTTTGCCCGTTTATTTTCTTATGCCAGACAGAAAAGCGATGAAGATACTTCTTTAGGTGAGTATCAGGCTCTTTTATCCAAAGTTACTACACTGTCCACCAAGGCGAGCGGTGCAGCTTCCTTTGCAGAGCCGGAGATCCTTGCAATTCAGGAAGCGACTATGGGAGTATTTTTAGATACAGAAGAACTGGCTCATTACCGTCTTCTGTTAAATCGTTTGCTTGCACGTAAAGAGCATATGCTGTCTGAGGCAGAGGAGACGATCCTCAGTGCCATGTCTGAAGTGGCTCAGGCACCGAACAATATTTTCCGCTTGTTTAATAATGCAGATATTAAATTTCCGGTAATCAACGGAGAGGACGGGGAACCGGTAGAAGTGACTCACGGACGTTTTATCCGTTTGTTAGAGAGCAAAGACCGCAGAGTCCGTGAAGATGCATTCCACGCATTATACAGTGTGTTCCGCCAGTTTTCTAATACAGTGGCAGCTACTTATGAGAGCAATTTAAAACAGGCATGTTTCTTCGCAAAGACACGTAAGTACAGTTCTTCCAGAGAGTTTTACCTGTCCGGCAATGAAATTCCGGAGGCAGTATATGATAATCTTTTAAAAACGGTAGAAGATCGTATGGAACTGCTTCATCGTTATGTGAAGATCAGAAAAGAGATGCTCGGCGTAGAAGAACTGCATATGTATGATCTCTATGTACCGCTTGTGGCTGATTATGATGAAAAGGTCACATATGAAGAGGCACAGCAGCTGATCCTTGACGGACTGAAACCGCTTGGCGAGGAATATCTTGGGATTTTAAAGAAAGGTTTTGAGAGCCGCTGGATCGATGTATATGAAAATCAGGGTAAACGAAGCGGTGCATATTCCAACGGTGTGTATGGAGTACATCCATATGTAATGATGAGCTTTAATGGCGGTATGAGTTCTGCATTGACACTGGCCCATGAAATGGGACATGCGCTTCATTCCTGGTACTCCTT
>JAZRLX010000204.1:0-13857 GCA_045647085.1 Pilosibacter sp. | reverse complement strand
CCACGGTTTTAACCAGGAGATCATCGAAATCCAGTGCATTATTCTTTTTCAGCTGAGTCTGGTACTCACGATATAATTCCGCGATCTTCTGATCACGGAACGTACCGCTGATCCTGGCGTTCATCGCAAACTCTTCCGGACCGATCAGTTCATTTTTCGCCGCGGAAATAATCCCCAATACTCCACGCTCTTTATACTGCTTTGTATTCACATCCAGATTTTTAAAGATCTGCTTCATCAGTGTCTTCTGGTCGTCGGTATCGTAAATGGAGAAGCTGGAGTCATAGCCTAGGTTTTCAATAAATCTGCGCAAAATACGTACACAAAGCGAGTGGAATGTACTGACCCAGACACTGTCTGCGCCATATTCCACAAGACTGTTGACACGCTCTCGCATCTCTCCGGCTGCCTTATTGGTAAACGTGATCGCCAGAATATTCCACGGTGCCACGCCCTTTTCTTCTATTAAATAAGCCACTCTGTGAGTCAATGCTCTTGTCTTTCCGGAGCCGGCGCCGGCCAGGATCAAAAGAGGCCCCTCTGTATGTAAGACAGCTTCCTGCTGCATCGGATTTAATGTATGCAAACGATTCATCTACCATTCCCCTTATTGCTCGAACTTCAAATATTCCTTATTTGTCAGATTTTTATTATAACAGATTCGATCGATCCTGTCCAACAAATTCGAACATATATTCTTGTTCAAAATAATTTTTTCCTACTTGCCATACAGTTTCAAAAACTATATAATAGAGTAGATTGAAAGGAGTTTTTCTATATGAAAACTAATGACGAACGTTTAGAGCAGCTCTTCGACCTGCTGCGTAAACTGGATTATATTGATGTAAAAGATATTCCGAATATCGATTTATATATGGATCAGGTCACAACGTTTATGGAGAGTCATCTCGGAGCGATGAAGCGTTACGACGATGATAAGATCCTCACAAAAACGATGATCAACAACTATGCGAAGAACAACCTTCTTCCGTCTCCGGTCAAAAAGAAATATACTCAGGAGCATATGATCCTTCTGGTATTTATCTACTATTTTAAAAACCTGCTGAGCTTCAATGATATCGAGACGATCCTTTCCTATATCACAGAAAATCATTTTGGCGAGGAGCAGCTTCCGCTGGTAGATATTTACACAGAAGTCTTTACTCTTGAACACCAGCAGATGATCAATCTGATGCGTGACGTAAAGCAGAAATTCAGAGCTGCCGGAAAAACGTTCCAACAGGTTGAGGACGGACAGTCCAGAGAAGACCTGCAGCTCTTTGCATTTATTTGTGAGCTGGCATTTGACGTATACCTGAAAAAGCGTATGATCGAGCAGCTTTGTGATGAGCTTCGCATTGAAAACCCGCCAACTAAGAAAAAATAAGAAAAACCGCTGTCTTTTTCGGCAGCGGTTTTCGTTTTCTTGTTTTCTGTTTGCTTATTATTCAGTTTTTTTATTTTCTTCTTATTTTTCTTCGTTCTGATAACCAAGACGCTTGAAAACCATATCGTAACCATCGTTACCATAGTTTAAAGAACGATTTACACGGCTGATCGTAGCAGTGGATGCACCTGTGCGCTCTGCAATATCGAGATATGTTTTCTTCTCTCTGAGCATTTTGGCAACTTCATATCTCTGGGATAAGGATAATAATTCATTTACTGTGCAAACATCCTCAAAGAACGCATAGCACTCTTCCGGAGATTTTAATGTTAGGATTGCCTCAAAAAGATGGTCTACTGCTTCAGTCTTGATTTTTTTGTTCATGCCTGTTTTCCCCTTCGATGTTATTTTACTTTCATGTTTTGCAACACTAATTCGTTATGCTTTTCATATTTTAACACACTAAAGTGTTTTCGTCTAGTACTTTAATCGCAAAGCATGAATTTTTCTACAACTTTTCCGACTCCGTCATCATTATTGGAGTCCGTGATGTAATTTGCGATCTTTCTGACAGGAAGAACTGCATTTTCCATGGCAACACCGAGACCTGCAAACTCGATCATGGAAAGGTCGTTGTATCCGTCACCACATGCGATCATCTCTTCGCGTGTCATGCCGATCACTTCAAGAAGACGCTCCAGACTCTGAGCTTTATCGATTCCCTTCGGAAGAACCTCCAGGAAAAATGGTTCTGACCGGTAAACACTGAAATTTTTACCCAGCGCTGCTTTCACTCGCGGTTCTACAAGTGCAAGATAATCTCCATCGTCCAACATCAGGAATTTCGGGACCTGAAAATTTAAATATGATTTGGTGTCCTCTACTTCTACCAGAGGCATATGGGTGATCCAACTCTCTTTTTGACCGTACTGATTTTCTTTATTGTTAGTAATAATATGATCTCCCTCGTAAGTCAAAAAATCTACTCGGTGCTCTTCTGCAAGTTCAATGATTTTTTGGTTGGCCTCTGCTGGAAGAAGTTTGGAAAAGAGAACTTCTTTTGTCTGGCAGTTCATGATAATACCGCCATTGAATGACAAGATGTAGCCGCCGTAATCTTTCAGACATAGTTCTTCCGCAAGAGGAGTCACGCCCGGAGTCGGTCGACCGGAAGCTAACACAACTTTCTTTCCGCGCTTCTGTGCTTCCATAAGCGCCGCTTTTGTACGCGGAGTGATAACCTTATCGCGATTGGTCAGGGTTCCGTCCAGATCAAGGACGATCATATTGTACTTCTGCTTCTCCATAAGAACACATTCCTTTGCCATAGTATTTCCAAAAATAATCGTGCACAAACATTTCACTTTCACCTAGTTTCTATTTTATACGCTGACGTGTGAAAGGTCAACTAAAAAAGGAAAGCCCCTTATCAAAAAGAGGCTTTCTGCATAGTTCATATTATTTACATTTTTTCACCCGGAACTACCGGAACTGCTCCTTCCGGAACCGGACAGAAATATCCGCCATAACGTTTCATTTTCGCTTCGAACTCGTTTTTCGCTGCCTGTAATACTTCCGGTTTCTCGATCAGATCGATCGCTGTTGCTGCGATTACTTTACCTGCAAGGATCACACCCTTATGAGAAATGGATGTATGACCGCAGGATACATTCTGCCAGGAGTGACCCGGTGTCCATGCCGGCCATGTTGCAGTATTGATCTGCGCTGTCGGAACAAGCCAGCTGCAGTCACCAACGTCTGTGGATCCGTGGCGAGCTTTCTCTGAATAGAAGTACGGGATTAAGAAATTGTTGATCGGAAGTGTACCGTGCTCAGATACTTCATTAACAAATTCCCAAATTTCCTGACTCTCATCTGTCGCTGCACCCGGAAGACTTGTCGGTTTCATCTCAACAGACTCATTAATAATCTTCGCATACTCGATCTCTTCGTCTGTGTATGTCGGAAGACCTACTTCATTGAAGTTATCCCAGAGTAAGGACTCGAGCGCTTTGTTCGGAACGGTATTAGAACAACCGTCAATGAACTTCTTCTCCATCTTTGTCTCTGTCATCATAGATGCTGCCAGAGCGATTGTATCCACTCTTCTCTGAAGCTCCAATGCGTCTTTTGCCCATACGGAACGTACCATATAGAGAACCTGTGCTCTCGGCTGTACTACGTTCGGAGAATCTCCGCCTGCATCTGTAATTGAGTAATGGATTCTTGCACCATCCGGCATATGCTCACGAAGGAACTGAACGCCGATGTTCATAAGCTCTACTGCATCGAGTGCAGAACGGCCCTTATCCGGAGCGCCTGCTGCGTGAGATGCAACACCTGTGAATTTATATTCTGTCTGGATACATGTGTTGCATGTACCGCTTGTTACCTGGTTTGTGTTGCCCGGATGCCATGTAAGGGCAGCGTCACACTCTTTGAACACACCATCTCTTGCCATAAATGCCTTTGTCGCAGCACCTTCCTCACCCGGACATCCGTAAAGGATCACAGTACCGCTTCCTTCACCTTTATCTTCCAGGTATTTCTTTACTGCAAACGCAGCTGCCATCGCACCTGCACCAAGGAGGTTATGACCACAACCATGACCATTTCCGTTGGCAACCAGTTCTTTTCTTTCTGTAGAACCGGAAACCTGAGAAAGACCTGTTAAAGCATCGTACTCAGCCAAAATACCGATAATCGGTTTTCCGGAACCATAGGAAGCACGGAATGCTGTCTCGATATTACAGAACGGATGCTGAACTTCAAAGCCCTCTTCTCTTAATACTTTGGCATATAATTCACCGGACTTAAACTCTCTTAAAGAAAGCTCTGCAAACTCCCAGATCTTATCGGAAGTGTCGATGATCACATCAGATTTCTCGTCGATGTAGCTAAGAATCTGTTTCTTTGTTTCTGTCATAATAATTACCTCCAAAACAATCGTTTAAAATACAGAAAGCACCGGAACCTCTCGCAAGTCTCCGGTGCTCATTCATTCTTTTTCAGTATTGATTAGTATAATACCTTACTCAGGAACTCTTTTGTACGCGGGTTCTGCGGATGGTTAAATACCTCATCCGGAGTACCTTTCTCTGCAATGATACCGCCGTCCATGAAGAATACGCGGTCGGAAATCTCTTTTGCAAAGCCCATCTCGTGGGTAACGATTACAGTTGTCATACCACTCTTTACCAGATCTTTGATAACGAAGAGAACTTCGCCTACCATCTCCGGATCAAGTGCAGATGTCGGCTCGTCGAAGAGCATTACTTCCGGCTCCATAGCAAGAGCACGAACGATCGCAAGACGCTGCTTCTGACCACCGGATAATTTCTTCGGATACTGGTTGATCTTTTCATACAGACCAACTCGGTTCAGAAGTTCCTTTGCCATCTCATCTGCCTCTGCCTGTGTCTTCTTTTTCAGAAGTACCGGAGCAAGTGTGATATTTTTACCAACGGTTAAGTTATTGAATACATTGAAGTGCTGGAATACCATACCCATTTTCTGACGGTGGATATTGATATCAACGTTCTTTGCAGTGATGTCTACATCATTAAAATAAATGTGACCGGAGTTCGGTACTTCCAGAAGGTTTAAGCAGCGTAAGAATGTACTCTTACCACCGCCGGACGGTCCGATCACGGATACTACTTCACCTTTGGAGATATGCTCGGTAACGCCTTTTAATACATGAAGGCTGCCGAAAGACTTATGTAAATCTTCTACGCGGATAATTTCGTTGCCATTAGCGCTCACTTGCATTCAACCTCCTCTCTAATAAAGCGATCAGCTTGGATAAAATAAATGTTAATAAGAAGTAGATAATACCTACGATTGTTAACGGCTCAAGTACACGGTATGTGATACCATTGATTGTCTTGAACTGAGTCATAAGCTCGCCGATGAAGAATGTGGAAGCCAGGGATGTCTCTTTCACGATCGCGATGAACTCGTTACAGAGAGCCGGCAGGATATTCTTAACGGCCTGCGGGATTACGATGTGGATCATAGTCTGTGTGCTGTTAAGGCCGAGGGAACGAGCCGCCTCTGTCTGACCGATATCAACGGCCTGGATACCTGCACGAACAATCTCACAAACGTATGCTGTGGAGTTTACACAACATGCTACCAGTACACATGTGAACTCGCTGAGCTCTAAGAATGGGAGCCAGCCCGGAAGCATGAAGTAGAAGAAGTATAACTGCAGGAGGATCGGTGTACCACGGATGATCTCAACATATGCAGTTACAATCCACTGGAGCGGTTTAAAGGAACTACGGCGAAGCAATGCCAGGATAGAACCTGTTACAGTACTGATCGCTACAGTCATTAAACCCATATACACAGTCATCCAAAGACCATGCAAGAACAGATGGCTGTACTTGGACCATACCTGGCCCATTACGCTAAAAAATTCCATATGGGAATTCTCCTTTCATTGTTAATCATTGTGTTTCTTATAGCAGACAAAGGTCTTCCCCGTATATTTCTGGGAAGACCGATGCCTTATCTTTCACTTTCAGGTATCTTTTTTTAATAAGATCTTATTCAATACCAAGGGACTCTGCAAGCGCCTGAGCTTCCTCTGTCCACTGCTCGTAGATACCGGACTCATTGATCTCTGTAAGAACTTCGTTGATCGCATTGATGAGCTCGTCTTCGCCCTTCTTCATAAGAACGATATTACCATCGTCAAGGTGGTCAAACTTGTATGTTGTGAACTCGATCTCCGGATAAGATGCCATCAGCATCTCACCATTATCCCAAGATACTGCGAGTGCATCAGCTTTATCATTGATGATCATCAGAACACCGTCAGTAACTGTTGTGATCGGCTGGAACTTAACATCTGCCGGGAGCTGTTCCATAATTAAGGACTGCTGTAAGGAAGCATTCTGACCAAGAACTTTCTTACCGGAGAAATCAGCTGCTTCATCGTAGTTAGCGCCTTCACCTTTCTTAACTAATAAGGAATGACCTTCATCGTCCGGCTGAATGTTGTAAAGAATGGATGTACCGTAGTTCTCTGCACGCTCCGGTGTATATGCGAAACCGGAGATACCGCAGTCGATTGTACCGGAGTTAACTGCCTGCTGGATCGCGGAGAATTCCATTGCCTTGATCTCAAGCTCTAAGCCCATAGCCTCTGCGATATATCTTGCCATTGCCATATCAGAACCAACATACTGGTCATCGCCTGTCTTTGTTACATCTTTAAACTCCATCGGAGCGAAGTCCGGGGAAACGCCGACCATTAATTTACCGGATTCTAACACTTTTGCAAGACGGCAATCCGGATCAAGAGCTTCTGCTGCTTCTGTAGCCGGTGCTTCTGTAGCTGCTGCCGCTGTTGTAGCTGCTTCAGTTGCCGGAGCTGCTGTTGTTGCCGGTGCTGTCTCTTTTGCTCCACCAGAACATCCTACTAATGTTGCCATTGTTAATGCTGCCATTGCTGCTAAAAACTGTTTCTTCATAATCTTCTCTCCTCTTTATACTCGTTTTTAATTTAGCGATTTAAATCGCTACCTGTATGATGATATGCATTATAATGTATAAATATGCTTTTGTAAATACTTTTTGCAATATTTTTGCAAATTTATGCATTTTGTCACTATTATACATGTATCCATCATGCCGCTTGTGCACTATCGCCAATTTTCATTCTAAATCAAAAGGCAAACCGCCCGTTTCCGGGCGGTGTGCTCGAGTACGTATTCTTTTTTATGCATAAACAATGCATAATATACTATTTGTTATGAATTGGACAGTATTTTTTGAAAAATCCAAATCTTTTATATATTATCACATGAAAGCTTCTTTTGCAACAGGATATTTCATTCCCCACTGTGCACGCAGACCATCCATCAGATCAAGCATAAACAATGAATCTTTATGCGGCATCTCCGGACATTCCAATTCGCCCGATTCAATCGCCTTCAGACAGCTTCTTACCTCATATTCATAACCCGTGATCTGTTCCGGACGTAAAATCGTTTCAACCAACTCTCCTCGTTTGTTATAGACAGTTAAGGATACCGGATTGAAAATATTCTCCAGATGAATTCGTCCGTTTTCTCCACAGAACATGACGCTTGTGTCTCCTTCTGCGTACATAGAAGCTGCGATCACAGCCATCTTTCCATCTGCAAAATGAAGTGTGATCGATTCTTGCGCATCTACTCCTGTGTCAGTCATCTGCACCGAACTGTCTACTTTCACCACATGATCTCCAAATGCCATGATCGCTGTATTCAAAGGATAGATTGTAATGTCAAGAAGAGAACCTCCTCCAAGTTCCGGACGATACATGCGCGGAACATGATCACTGTCAAATGCGATATTCGCTACCATCAAATGTACATTTCCGATCACTCCGGATGCCAGAAGATCATCCAGGATCTTTCGCATCGGCTGATAACGAGGCCAGATCGCTTCTGTCAAAAGCAGGCCTTTTTCTTTTGCGATCGCAAATACTTCTCGGGCCTGAGATGCATTCAGTGTAAATGCTTTCTCACAGAGCACATGTTTTCCATATTCCAGGCATAACTTGATATGTTCATAATGATAGCCATGCGGAGTTGCAACATATACAAGATCAACGTTTTCGTCTGCAAGCATCTCTTCATAAGAACCATATGCTTTTTCGAACCCATGCTTCTCTGCAAATTCGCGGGCACGCTCGTATTCGCGTGCGGCAACTGCATAGCAGCAAAAACGCGTATCTTTCTCTTCCATTCCATTTAATGTTTTAGCCATCGTGCCTGCAATATTTCCGGCACCCAAAATTGCAATATGTAACATCTTACTTCCTCCTCTACAAATTGCCGTTCTTTTTATGCCACAACAATCGGCCAAGATACATTGCGAACATATACCACCAGGAAATGACTTCAGCCCAGGCTATGACCATATTTCCAAAAATTGGTCTTAACAAATATGACATGGCAATACGAACCGCAAGTGAACTCATTCCGACAATGGTTGTGAAATTGACATCTCCGATTCCTTGAATATATCCGCGTATCGCTACCGAAACACTAAACAAAACATAAAACATCGCAAGCGCACGGAAAAATGCTTTTCCGATCATCACGGATTCTTCTTCAATTCCAAACAATGCAACCAGCGTTCCGCCAAAATTGATCACGATGATGGTCATGAATAATGCCACAACTGCCATAATACCAATACCGATATACAAGCCCTTTTTCACTCGTTCTTTTTGACCGGCACCTAGATTTTGTGATGTGATCGTAGAAATACCTGCACCCAGATTCATCACCGGGAGCATGATGATATTATCCACACGATAAGCCGTTGAGATCGCAGCTACCGTGATCGATCCAAAACCATTCATAAAACTCTGCAGGATCACATTTCCCAAAGAGTTGATGATCGAATTTAATGTCAACGGGATGGAGAAGGTAAATCCTTCCTTTAAAATGTCTCGATCACCAAAGGCATCTTTTTTATGGAAGCGTAACATCTCGTAGCGTTTCCAGGTATACCAAATAATATAGAATGTCATTACGATCTGTGAAGCAATTGTAGCAACTGCTGCACCGGCTACACTTAACCGGAATACACCTACGAACAAAATATCTAAAATAATATTCGCTGCAGACGAAACCATAACAGAATAAAACGGTGCCTTGCTGTCTCCGCAGCCGCGAAGAACTGCGCAGTATACATTATAAACGGCAAGAAACGGAATTCCCATCAATACGATCCGAAGATAATCGCCTGCCATATGATATACATCTGCCGGAATATCAAGAATTCGCATGATCGGATGCAAAAATACGATTCCTGCCACCGATAAAGCTGCAAAGAACACTCCCATAACTATAGAAAACGCAGAAAGAAGCCTTCTCTGTATCTCTTGTTTTCCCTCGCCAAAATATCTGGCAGCCAGGATTGAAAGGCCTCCGGTAAATCCGGTGATGGCACCTACAAATAAATATACGATCGACGTGGTACAGCCGATCGCAGCCAATGCCTGTCCACCATCAATATTTCCTACGATAAAAGCATCCGCCCAACTGTATAACTGCTGCAAAATTCCACTCAGGATCAGCGGAATACTAAATTCGATCAGCGCACGGACAAGACTGCCTTTCGTCATATCCTTTGCCATGTTATTTCCTCCTAAAATCGCCTGACCCACAAGATCAGGTCAGGCGATACTTTTTTCAAGCTTTTTATTTACCACTGGTTGAAGCTTACAACTTCCTCAAGCGGCTTTCTCTGTTTTACAAATCCCGGATTTACATCGATACCGTAACCAACTGCTAAAGTCAGTCTCACAGTCTTTCCTTCCGGAATTCCCAGATTTTCTTCCATCTTTTTCTGCTCGTTCATGCCAACAATGCAAGTGGAAAGGCCAAGCTCCATTGCCATATGACACATGTTCATACAAGCTGCACCAATATCACCCTGTGCAAAACGCTGGCTGTCATGATAATGAGCGATCACTGCAGGCTTTACTTTTGCTTCCTCTTCTACAAGAATAATGAATGCCGGAACCTGAGCGCCCCATGTACATCCTGTATGTCCGTCACTGCACTGCAGAGCGTCACAAACTTTTGCTTTCGCCTCCGGCTCGTCTACAACGATAAATTTCCACGGCTGAGAATTGCAAGCGCTCGGAGTCAGTCTTCCAACCTCTACGATCTTGATAAGATCCTCTCTTGCAACCGGCTTATCTTCATAAGAACGAATGCTCTTTCTTTTCTGCATCATTGTCATAAAATCCATATTAATACCTCCAGGATCGATTTTCAATTTTTCCAAAAGCCTTTACGGATGTTCCGGCAAACACATCACATTTCCTGTTTTCAGTGAAACTTTTATAGCCGCCAAGATGCTCAATACCTGCATCACATCTTCATTCGGCACCATCTCCATCTCCGCTCCGGACTGCACACAATCTGCAAAATACTCCGTCTCACGTGCATAAGGATTGTATTTCTCCACTTCTGTGATCTGTGCTGATCCACTCTTCGGATATAATACCAGCTTATTGGTTTTGGAACATGTGCCGTCCTCCAAATAGATGGTCTTGTTCAGCATCTCAGCTGCCGCCTCAGATCCATTGATGCGCACGCTGGTTGTAAATCCAAAATCACCGGTGACATCCATAAATCCTTCTACGACCGCCGAAACTCCACAAGCAAATTTCATCACAGTGGAAACATTGTTAAAACAACCGGAATCTTCCTGTTTACCGACCGCATAGACGCTATCTACTTTACCAAATACGTGATACAAGTAATCCACATCATGAATATGCAAGTCATACAGACCTCCGCCGGATTTCTCCGGATCACGATGCCAGGTTGCCCAGGCAGGATGAGAAGACAGACGATTCAAGTAGACATTTTTGATGTCACCCAATGCTCCGGTCTGAATCATCTCTTTGATCTTCACATATTCCGGCCAGAAACGTACCACGTGCATAACCATGATCCGCACATCAGCCGCTTTCGCTTCTGCAAACAGCTGCTCTGCAACTTCCACATCTAAGACAAATGGTTTTTCACACATAACGTGAACCTTATGGGCGATTGCTCGTCGTACCATTTCCTCATGAGTAAATGTCGGTGTACAGATCAAGACTGCATCCAGCTGTTCCGTCCGATACATCTCTTCCTGATCCACGTAATACGGAAGCCCGTATTCTTCTGCCATGGCTCTTCCTTTTTCTGTATCGCGACCAGAAATTGCTGTCACTATTACTTTTTCAGAGGTCTTTAATGCCTCCATATAGGTTCTGCAAATAGAACCCGGACCAATGATCGCTATTCGAAACTTCATCATTTATTTCAGATAATCCTTCGGATCAAAGTCAAAGTCTTTGTCGATCGGGAACAGCGGACGCGGGATCTTCTCGTACGGTAATGTCGGAAGGTCCTCATTTGTGCTGCCCTTTGTAAGAACAAGGATACCTCTCTTGGAGAATGCTTCGTGCTCCTCGCCGAGATAGCCCAGTTTGCAGACAACGATCTGTCTTTCAGCCAAGTTGAGACCCATGTCTAAGTATACCTTCGGACCTGCGTAACCGATGTGTTTCTCAGCAATGATCACATCAATGTTATGTGTGTTGAAAACAGCCACATCACATGTACCGCCAAATGTCTTCCAGCCCTTTACAAAGTTCTTTACTGTACCTTTTACTGTTACCGGTGTGGATGTCTTTGTGTCAAATTTTGCACCGAATGTCAGCTCGATCTCCTGTCCGACTTTGCCTTCACACTGTGCACATGCTTCCGGATCATAGAAACCACCGTATGCAACCGGCTGCGGAAGTGTAAGTGTTCTCTCATCTTCCATCATGATCTTAATGAACTCTGTAACATCACAGGAAGATCCAGCTGTCGGGTTATCTCCGGAATCAGAAAGGAATACCGGCCATACACCTTCTTCGATGGACTTAAATGCCACATCGAGTGCTTCCTTCTCGTGGTAAGCCTCTGTCTCAAATCCAAATTCGTTTCTCTTAGACCAGATATAGTCAGCCAGACGAAGAGCCTCTGCGTCTGCCAGCTCCTGAGTCTCTGCAACAACGTAAACTGCCATGGAGCTGTCCTCATTGTCCGCCCACGGGAAGCCCATCATGTAAGAACATGCCATGATGCCCGGCTTCTGCTCAGTTGCACGAAGTTCGTTTGTTAATGTGATCATCGGCTCAACGGTTGTCGCAGACTGCTCACCTGCAACAATGAACGGAACACGTACCCAAGCACGTTTTGCTTCTACACCATTCTCAAGTGCGTGAATTGTCATCTTCGCTGCATGTTCACCTGTCTCATAACAGTCTGTATGCGGTGCACATTTATAGCAAACAAAACCATTACAGTTCTGATGCATCTTATCTGTCATAGTTGTATGCATATCTAAGGAAGAGAAGATCGGAAGATCCGGGAATAATGCACGAAGCTCCTCTAAAAGCGGACCTTCAGCCTCACCGAGACCTTTTACACGCATGGAACCATGTAAAGAAAGAGTGATCGCATCCAACGGTTTCTTTGCATGCTCTCTCTTTGCGATCTCAATGATCTCTGCCTTTCTTGCCATATAGAAATCGTAATCAACTTCACCGTTCGGAACTGCACGACAAGAAACAGTCGGAACAATCTCATAACCGGCTTTCATCAATGTTTCACATACGCCTGTAAGAGAATCATTCTTACGGAAATTGTCGAAGAATTCAGCCTCTCTTAATACGTTAAAATCCTTTTCTCCCGCAACGATCGGGTTAAAAGAGTTGGACTCATGGTGCATTGCAGCAACTAATACTCTCTTCATCTTTATTACCTCCCTAAAACCTTCAATGAATTTGTAATGTCTGCTAACTTATATTGTATCATCTTCTATGTTACTTGTAAATTAACACTTCTCTCCCTCTTTTACTGCCACAGCAATAGAAAGATTGGCTGCATAATATGGGATCAGCGTTGCCTGGACAGCGTGATACAGATCTGATTTGCCCGGCCATACAGTACCTTTTAACTGATTGTTCTCATCCAGCTGATGGAACCAGGAACCATTCACATGGTCAAGAACCACTTCGTCCAGATACTTCATAAATTCTGCATATTCTTCACTATACTTTTTGTTTCCTGTCGCATGATACAGAACTGCTGCTGTATTGATCGCTTCGCAAAGAGTCCAGTGCATACGGTCACGAACCACCGGTTTTCCGTTCCAATCTGTCGTATATACAACACCCAGCGCACCATCTGCATTCCAGCCGTCTGCAATCGCACGGTTATAAAGATGCTCGCACTTTTCAATATACGCGTATGCTTCATCCGGATCATATTCATATGTAGAAAGAGCCCACTGTGCGATCAGTCTGGACCACTCAAGACCGTGTCCCGGTGTTGCGCCGTACGGTTTGAACGGATCATCCGGCTTGTCTGCGTTACACTCCAGATCCGGTGTCCAGTCACTGGTAAAATGTTCCGGAATTCTCCAGTTGTTTCCTTCTGCCCAATCGAGCACATGTTCAATGATCCTTCCGGCTCTCTCACGATATTTATCGTCACCTGTCACATCTGCCGCCGCCAAAAATGCCTCTACTGTGTGCATGTTTGCATTGATGCCGCGGTACTCGTCCAGAACCGTAAACGTTGTATTCCAGGTATCACAGGACAATCCCTCTTCTTCGTTCCAGAAATACTGATCATATACTTCCAGCGCATCTGCAAGAAGTTCTTTCGCTCCAGGTCTTCCTGCCAGTGTCGCTGAAGCAGATGCAAGGATTACAAATGCGTGTGCATAACACTGTTTATTTGGAAGAATCTCATCGTTCGCTGTGAGACCTGCATACCAGCCGTTACACTCTTTATCACGCAATTCTCCCATAAGGCCTTTCAGACCTCCATCGATCAGAGCTTCACTTCCTTCGTGGTCAAGGAAGCTCGCGATGCTGTATACATGGATCATACGGCTTGTAA
>JAZRLX010000203.1:0-11423 GCA_045647085.1 Pilosibacter sp. | reverse complement strand
GCACAATGACGCAGTTATCATCGAGTCCTTCGGTGTAGGCGGTCTTCCGTCTTATGATGATGCTGACTTCTACAGCTCCATTGAGAAATACGTTGCACAGGGCAAGATCGTTGTTATGACCACTCAGGTTACTCAGGAAGGTAGTAACATGTCCGTATACGAAGTTGGTCAGAAAGCGAAGAATGCATTCGGCCTCATCGAATCCTACGATATGACATTAGAGGCAACTGTTGCGAAATTAATGTGGATCCTCGGACAGACTTCCGAGGCAGATGAAGTAGAGGAACTCTTCTACAAGACCATCGGACACGATATCCTTTGGAAATCCGCATCCAGATAATTACATACTAAGAAATGCTAAAGCCCCTCAGCGTTCCATACGCCGAGGGGCTTGTTTTTCTTGTTATTTCAACAAATGCAGGATTGATTCACCAATGGTTCCTTTTGGCTGCTCCACTCCAAAGTTTTCCACGATCGTTGCACCGATGATCGCAAAAGTATCCGTTTCCGGAAGCGGACCGTTTCCGTGTAAGGATTTAGAATAAGCGAGGAACGGAACTTTTTCACGAGTGTGATCACTTCCTTTATACGTCGGGTCATTTCCGTGATCTGCAGTCACGATCAAAAGATCATCTTCTTTCAGAACGTCCATCAAAGCTCCCAGCTTCTCATCAAACTTCTCTACTTCTTTTGCATATCCGATCGGATCTCTGCGATGTCCCCAAAGAGCATCAAAATCCACTAGATTGACAAAACAGAATCCGCGGAAATCTTCTTCTGCCATCTGAATTGTCTGCTCCATTCCGTGAACGGAGGTTTTGGAACGCAGTGCTCTGGTAATTCCTTCTCCATCAAAAATATCCCGGATCTTTCCGATAGCGATCACGTCCAGCTCTGCCTCTTTCAATGCTGTCAACGCAGTCGGACCGAACGGTTTCAACGCATAATCATGGCGGTTGCTGGTTCTTTCAAACTCTCCCGCCTTTGTTCCGATAAACGGCCTGGCGATCACGCGGCCAACTTTCCATTCGTCCTTCATCGTGATCTCTCTCGCGATCTCACAGCAGCGATACAGTTCCTCTACGCCAAGGGCTTCCTCATGTCCGCAAATCTGCAAAACGGAATCCGCAGAAGTGTATATGATCATATCACCCGTAACCAGCTGCTGTTCACCAAACTCATCGATGATCCCAAGTCCACTGTCGCTTCGGTTTCCAAGTACTTTTCTTCCGGTTCTGGTTTCCAGTTCATGAATCAATTCCGGTGGAAAACCGTGTTCCGTAAACGTCTTGAACGGCGAGCGGATGTGCAGTCCCATCATCTCCCAATGGCCGGTCATGGTATCTTTTCCAAAACTGCATTCATTTAATTTCGTATAATACGCCAGCGGATGTTCCACCGGAGCAACATGATTCAACGGAATCAGATTGGCAATTCCAAGTTTTTGTAAGTTGGGAATCTGAAATGAATCTACGGACTCAGAAACATGTTTTAAGGTATTGACTCCGACATCTCCGAATTTTGCAGAGTCTTTCATTTCACCAATTCCCAGAGAATCTAAAACTATGACAAAAATACGATTAAATTTCTGCATAACCTTATCCTTTTACTTTCACTGTACTGTAAAACTATAGTTTTATTATACCTTTTCCAAACGTAAAAATCTAGAGGCTTCCGAAATTACTCTTTTTCTCTGCTTACGACAACATCCCCAGCATACCGGTGATAATAATCGCATTGAAAAAGTCGATAAATAAACTTCCCACCATCGGAATTGCAAAGAAGGAAATCGGAGACGGACCGTATTTCTTTGTAACTGCCTGCATATTTGCCATCGCATTGGAAGTTGCCCCCATTGCAAATCCAATGAAACCGGAGGTCATAACTGCTGCATCGTAATCGTTTCCCATAACCTTAAACACAACAAGATAAGAAAAAATAAACATTACGATCATCTGAACCGCAAGGGTTGTGATCATCGGAAGCGCAAGATCGATCAAAAGCCATAACTTTAATCCTGCAAGTGCCATCGCCAAGAAAAGGTTTAAGGACATGTTGCCAACAATGTCCACTTCTTTCATCGGGAACTCTCCGTAAATCGCATCTACTATGTTTCTAACTACGGCTGCCACCAGCATTGCACCAATGTAACCCGGGAATGTTAGCCCTAACACCCTTGTCAAAACCGTACCTGCAAAATCTCCGATACCAAGTGCAAACATAACCAGCATGAACGCTTTTACAAATGTACCTCCTGTGGACGTAATGGAATCTTCTCTTTCCTCAACAATATCGGAAGCTGTTTTTGTTGTCGTTCCCTCCAGATTATATTTTTCAATGCATCTGCGGGCAGTCGGACCTCCCATGACAGAACCTGCAACAAGGCCGAATGTTGCTGCTGCAAGCCCTGCAACAGATGCTCCCATGATCCCCATTCCATCCATTAGGTTTCCGTAGGAAGCTGCTGTACCCGGACCACCGACCAGAGCAATTGAACCAACACAAAGACCGATTCGCGGATCTGCACCAAGCGCACCACAAAGTCCCACACCGATCACGTTCTGGATCAAAGTAATGATCACACCCAAGAACAGCATCAATGCAACCGCTTTACCCCCCTTCTTTAACTGAGGAAGACTTACCGAGTACCCAACCGTTGTAAAGAACAGATTTTGAAAAACTGTCTGCAACGTGGAATCAAATGATATGTAAGTAATACCGAATGCATATAGAATCGTATTTACAAGGGAGAAACAGACACCTCCAACCAGTGGAGCCGGGATGCAATACTTGCTAAAAAATGAAACTTTGCTGCACATGACATTTCCAAAATAATACAACGCTGCTGCCAAAGCCACGGCATGGTACATGTTCAAATTGATTTCAACCATACGACAGAGACCTCCTCATAGATGATTTTCCATACAATAATCTATGAGACCCACATCCAAAATTTGCCACTAAAAAAGAGATTGGAAACCAATCTCTTTTTGCAGTATATGCTAATTCATGCTCTCCATTCCAACCATCTCTAAGAAATCCACCTCAGAAATGATCGGAACTCCAAGTTCTTTTGCCTTTTTATTCTTCGAAGAATTAGAGGTCACGTCATTGTTGATCAGGTAGCTGGTCTTCGCTGTTACAGAACCGGTCACCTTTCCACCTTTGGATTCGATCAGCGCCTGCAGTTCCTTACGGTTTGCAAAGTGTTCTACAGAACCGGTAACAACAAACACTTTTCCATCTAGGGAACTGTCTCCATTCTCTGTCTGCTCATCTTCAAATGTCAGATCTGCCAGTAAGTGATCCAGCGCCACATTATTCTTCTCTTCTTTAAAATATTTCACCCACGCATCTGCGAGCACTGCACCAATACCGTCAATGCTGCAAAGCTCTTCGGAATCTGCTTTTCTCATGGCTTCCAGATCATAGCGGAAATGCTTGCAGATCATCTTTGCATTGGCAAGACCGATTCCAGCGATTCCAAGTCCGTAGATCAAGCGCGGAAGTGTGGTATGAGACGCATGTTTTGCTGCGTTGACCAGATTTTCATAGGACTTCTCACCAAAACCTTCCATCTCTACGATCGCGCCTTTGTGGCGGTCCAAATGGAATATATCAGAAAATTCATGGATGAAACCGGCTGCAATGAACTTTTCAAGAGTCATCTCGGAAAGTCCGTCAATATTCAGCGCGTCACGGCTTACAAACAGTGCGAAGCCTTTCATCTTCTTCGCCTGACAATCCGGGTTGGTGCAATACAAAGATTTTACCTCGTTGATGCTGCGGATCTCTGTGGCTCCGCCGCATACCGGACAATGCTCCGGAATGTCTCGCACTCCGCTTCTTGTCAGGTTGTCCGCGATCTGCGGAATGATCATATTGGCTTTATAGACAGTAATCTTGTCTCCAACACCAAGCTCCAATCCCTCCATGATGCTGATGTTATGGACACTGGCGCGGCTAACAGTCGTACCTTCCAGTTCTACCGGTTCGAATACAGCCACCGGATTGATCAGACCGGTTCTGGATGCGCTCCACTCAATATAAGAAAGGGTTGTCTCCTGTAACTCATCTGCCCATTTAAATGCGATCGAGTCACGCGGGAACTTCGCCGTTCTTCCGAGGGATGCTCCATATTCGATATCATCATACAACAACACCAGTCCATCGGACGGAATGTTATAATCCTCTACTTTTTTTGCAAACTCTGCAATGGCATCCGCGATCGTCTCCGCAGTCACTTCTACAGATTCTACCATCTCGAATCCAAGACCGGACAGCCAGTGGGCCTGTTCTTTTTTCGAGTTATGGAAATCCACGCCTTCTGCCTGAACCAGTGCAAATCCCATAAAACGGACATTTCTGCCTGCAGTGATCTCACTGTTCAACTGCCTTACAGAACCACTGCACAGATTTCGCGGGTTTTTGTATTTCGCATTCTCATCTGCGATGGTCGCATTGAGCTTTTCAAAATCTTCGTATGTGATGATCGCCTCTCCGCGAAGGATCAGTCTGCCCTTATATGGAATGGACATCGGAAGGTTAACAAAAGTCTTTGCATTTCCTGTAATAACCTCGCCAATCTCTCCGTTTCCACGGGTAACAGCTTTGGCCAATTTGCCGTCCTCATATGTGAGCACGACGGTCAGACCGTCCATCTTCCAGGACAGAAGTCCCTTCTGAGAACCAAGCCATTCTTTCAGTTCATCTACACTTTTTGTCTTATTTAAAGAAAGCATCGGACGCTCATGGCGCTCCTTCGGAAGCTCACTGAGCACCTCATAACCAACCTTCTGTGTCGGACTTCCGGCAAAGATCGTACCGGTCTCCTCTTCCAGCGCGGTCAGTTCATCATACAACTTGTCATATTCAAAGTTGCTCATGATCTCGCGGCTTTCCTGATAATATGCTTTCGCTGCCTCAGAAAGAATTGCGGAAAGTTCTTTCATTCTCTCTAATTTCTGCATTTATTTTTCCTCCGGCTTCGGATAGAATTTCGGAACGGTACGGTATACCTTGTTGCCTTCTTTGAATGCCTCCGGTCTCTTCTGAACCGGTTTTTCTGCCGGCTTTTTCTCAGTTTTTCTCTGAGCTTCCGGGCGTTTTGTCTTCTCCGCAGCTTTCTTCTCCGCCTCCAGCTTCATCTGCTCGCTCTTCGGAAGATTCGTAGAACCTGCCAGCATCTTTCTCAGGCTCTCTACCTCATCCGGAAACAGCTCACGATACTGGCCTCTCTCCAGATGACCGAGCTTGATATTCATAATACGAAGACGTTTTAAGTTCATAACATGGTAGTCCAAAGCACGACACATACGGCGGATCTGACGGTTCAGACCCTGTGTCAGTACGATATGGAATGTATGGGAACCTGTCTGCCATGCACGACACGGCTTTGTGGTCACATCCAGATCCTCGATATATACGCCTGCACGCATCTGCTTTAAAAATTCCTCAGTTACCGGTTTGTTTACCGCAACCGCATACTCCTTCTCATGATCATTTCCACCACGAAGGATCTTATTCACGATATCACCTTCGTTGGTCATAAGAAGTAAGCCCTCAGAATCTTTATCCAGACGACCAACCGGATATACTCGCTTCGGATAGTTGATAAAATCTACGATATTCGGCGCATGATCCTTATCGGATGTGGTACACACGATTCCCTTCGGTTTGTTGACAATGAGGAATACGGACTCCTCTTTCTCTCCCACTTTTTTTCCGTCACAGATCACTTCCTGGCCAGGTTCTACTTTGGTACCCATCGCAGCAACCACACCATCCACCAGTACTTTTCCTTCTTCGATCAGGCGGTCTGCCTCACGTCTGGAGCAGACACCTGCATCTGCCAGATATTTATTTAAACGAATCGCTTCTGCCATATTACGCCTCCGTTGTATCGTTTGTTACGAACATTGCGTCACCAAATGAGAAGAATCTGTATCTCTCCTTTACAGCTTCTTCATACGCAGCCATCACGCGTTCCTTGCCTGCAAGTGCAGAAACCAACATTACAAGTGTAGACTCCGGAAGATGGAAGTTTGTGATCAGACAATCCAGGATCTTAAACTTGTATCCCGGGTAAATGAAGATCTGAGTCCAGCCGCTTCCTGCTTTCAGGATTCCATCCTCACCTGTCGCAGACTCTAATGTACGACAGCTTGTGGTACCAACGCAGATCACGCGTCCGCCCTCTTTCTTTGTATCATTAATCTTCTTTGCTTCTTCTTCATCTACAATGTAGAACTCAGAATGCATATGATGCTCCTCGATCGTTTCTACCTTAACCGGGCGGAACGTACCAAGACCAACGTGCAGTGTTACATGGGCGATCTTTACACCCATGGCCTCGATCTCTTCTAATAATTCCTTTGTAAAATGAAGACCTGCTGTCGGTGCAGCTGCGGAACCGTCATGCTTTGCATATACCGTCTGATAACGGTTCTTGTCCTGAAGCTGGTGAGTGATGTACGGCGGAAGCGGCATCTGACCAAGCTGGTCCAGAATTTCTTCGAAAATACCGTCGTACTCGAACTGGATCAGACGGTTACCTTCATCTACTACGCCAACGACCTTACCTTTTAATAATCCATCGCCAAAGGATACTTCCGCTCCTTCACGCATCTTTTTGCCCGGTTTTACGAGAGTCTCCCATACATTGTCGGACTTTCTCTTTAAAAGAAGGACCTCGATCTTCGCATCGGTTCCCACTTTTGTACCGAACAAACGAGCCGGGATTACCTTCGTGTCGTTCAGAACCAGGCAATCACCTTTCTTTAAATACTTTAACACATCGCGGAAATGTTTGTGCTTCACATCTCCGGACTCCTTATCTAATACTAATAATCTGGAGGACGCTCTGTCTTCAAGCGGATCCTGCGCGATCAGTTCCTCCGGTAAATCAAAATAAAAATCAGATACGTTCATGATTTTCTCCTATATATTCACACTCAAAAACCAGAAGATTTGGCCTAAAAATCCAAAAACTTCCCCTATTTTAATATCCTGTTCATTTTATCAAAATGGAAAATAAAAAGCAATGCCTTGGCGTCGAATTCTGCGAAATAAAAACCTTGCAACTTATACTGAAATGTTGTATCATAACATAGATGCGTCTGTAGCTCAGTGGATAGAGCAGTGGCCTCCGGAGCCGCGTGCGGAGGTTCGATTCCTCTCAGACGCATTTTTTTGTTGCAATTTTTCTCTGCATCCCTTACAATAGCTCTACCATTTCTTTTTACTAACATTTCTAAAAATCTAATAACACATCTAGGAGGTATTTTATGAATTACTCTTCTTTCTGCGAATATTTACTCGCAGCCTTAACAAATCAGATGGAACACGGTGTTACAATCTCAAAAGAATCGATCCGCAAGAACAACAACGTTTCGCTGGATGCATTTATTATCCACATGCCGAATGTTTCGAGCGCTCCGGTTGTTTATCTTCAGCCCCTCTATCAAACTTATTGCAGCGGCAGCTCCATTGACAAGATCGCCCAGACAGTTCTTGCCAAACTAAAAAAAGAACTTCCGCTTTCTCTGGAACTGGCAGAACAGGCCCGCACGCTGGAATCTGCCCGTGACCGTATCGCATATCGCCTGATTTCCAAAAAAGAAAATGAAGAATTGTTAAAAGAAATTCCATGGACATCCTGGTGTGATCTTGCAATCATTTATTATTTGCACCTAGGTGTCAAAGATGACCGACAGATCACGACGATCATCCACAACCACCAGGCAGAAAAGTGGAACTTATCCCCGAGCGAACTGTACGAACTGGCAAAAGAAAACACCCCAAAACTCTGTCCAAGCACGATTGGCCGACTGGATCATCTGCTCTTCGGCTGGGATGAGGACGAAGACCGCATGGTACCATGTGATACCGGACTTCCGACTCTTTATGTCCTGTCCAATCAGACCGGTATCAACGGAGCTGTCTGCATGCTCTATGAAAACGTAATAAAGGACTTCGCAGATACTCTCGATTCTGATCTGATCATCTTACCGTCGAGTATTCACGAAGTCCTTATCGTACCGGATTCTCATGACAAGGAGTATGAGATGTTCCGTCATATGGTTCAAAGTGTAAATGCAGAGGACGTTCCAAAAGAAGAAGTGCTCTCTGATGAATTATATCTGTACCGCCGAGGAAGCTCCGGGATCATCCGATGGAAGCCTTCCGATTCTGATAATACTGAACGACGCGGAACAGAGAATCTGTAATAAAGATCGCCATGGCAATGGCACCTGCAGTCTTTAATGTCTGCAGCAGATAATAGCTGCTCTGATTGGTGTTGTTGCGGATAAAATAATACACGCAACGGTAAATTCCTCCACCAGGAACAGTCGGCAAAATACCTGCCACTAAAAATACATTGACCGGTGTCTTCTGTGTGCGCGCAAAAATCTGGCTTACGATCGCAACTGCCAGAGATGCAAAAAATGCTGCTGCCATGGAAGACGCCGAGTTTTCAATAGCAAGCAAATATACCCACCAGTTAATACCGCCTGCAATGCTGCAATAGATCGCATGTTTCTTCGGGATCTCGAGCAGCATCGTAAAGAAATATACGGATAAAAATGCGCTTACAACCTGAAAAATCATGTGAGCCACCTCCAAAATACTCCCCAGGATATCAAGCCTAAACCAACACCGGCTGCGATCGCAAGTGCTACGACGATAGCTTCCAGCATACGTGCAGAACCGGATGCGTAGTCTCCATTTAAGATATCACGGATGGAAGTTGTAAATGCAACTCCCGGAACCAGGGACATAATACTGCTGATGATCATAACATCCGCACTACAGTCAGGAAGGAAAAATTTCCTTACTACCGTTGCACTGATGGCGATCACAAAAGAACAGAAGGCGTTCACAAAGAAATCATTCAGCTTTACCCTGCTGATCAACAGATCTGCAAGTGCTAACATCACACCAACAATGCCGGCACCCAGGATATCCAGCGGGCTGCCTCCGAAAATCGGAGCAAAAAATGCAGAAACACCGATCAGTCCCAGGAATTTCCAGCGTTTGGTGTACAGCTTATCAGCCTCAATATCCTTCAGCTCTTTGTATGCTTCCTCTACGGACAGTTGATTACTGCAAAATTTTCTGGATACTTCATTTACCGCACAGATTCGGTTCAGGTTATTGCTTCTGGCCGGAACACGTCTGGCGATCGTCAAAGTATCACGCTCCGGATCATCCAGTGTCACAAACAGACCGGTGCCAAGGGCAACGGCTTCCGCAACCGGATAACTGGACTTCTGGAGCATATATCTCATCGTCTCTTCTACTCGATAAACCTCAGCACCGCTGGCCAACATGATCTTTCCGGCCAACGCTACTGTTTCCATTAAGAGTTTCTCATTCATTGGAAATCCCCACGTTTCACAATATTTTTAGTAAAACTTACCCCTGAGTAAAAATCACGCATTTTTACCCATTATTAACATTGTATCTAGGTTAAGAACTCTTGTCAATCGAGTTTTCATGAGTTTTCAATCTCCAGAAGCATTAGCTTCACTTCCTTCATTCGGTCACGCAGCTTTGCAGCTTCCTCGAAATTCAGTTCTGCTGCCGCCTGGCGCATCTTCTTCTCCAATTCCTTCGCCAGCTTGCCAAGCTCCTTCGCATCCATTGACTCCGGATCCTTGCGGAAATCTTCATCTCTCGCCTCTGCTGCCTTGGAAATAGAGATCAGATCACGAACTGCCTTCTTGATCGTCTGCGGAGTAATTCCGTGCGCTTCATTATACTTCTGCTGAATCTCACGACGGCGATTTGTCTCATCGATCGCCCTCTTCATGGAGTCTGTCATAGAATCCGCATACATGATCACATGGCCGTCTGCATTTCGTGCCGCACGTCCGATGGTCTGGATCAATGAAGTTTCCGAACGCAGGAATCCTTCCTTGTCTGCATCCAGGATCGCCACCAGCGTAATCTCCGGAATATCCAAACCTTCTCGCAAAAGATTGATTCCCACCAAAACATCAAAGACATCCAAACGCATGTCACGGATGATTTCCGCACGCTCCAACGTATCAATGTCGGAATGCAAATATTTTACACGAATGCCGGCCTCGCGGATATATCCTGTCAGATCTTCCGCCATCCGTTTCGTAAGGGTCGTGATCAATACTTTATTGTGATTTGCTACCTCTTTATTGATCTCTCCGATCAGATCATCAATCTGTCCCGCTACCGGACGAACACTAATCTCCGGATCCAACAATCCTGTCGGACGAATGATCTGCTCTGTACGCAGCATCTCGTGGTCTGCCTCGTATACCGACGGAGTCGCTGATACAAACATCATCTGATTGGTATGGCCTTCAAATTCATCAAAGCTGAGCGGACGGTTGTCCAATGCTGACGGAAGACGGAATCCGTACTCCACCAACGTTTTCTTTCTGGAACGGTCACCAAAATACATACCGCGCACCTGCGGAAGTGTAATATGAGACTCGTCGATGATGATCAGAAAATCATCCGGGAAATAATCCAACAGTGTACACGGAGGCTCACCCGGTTTACCGAAAGTCAGATGTCTGGAATAGTTCTCGATACCGGAACAAAAGCCGGTCTCCCTCATCATCTCCACATCAAAATTGGTACGCTCGGAGATTCTCTGGGCCTCCAGAAGCTTGTCATTCGTCTTAAAATATGTCACCTGCTCCTTCAGTTCTTCCAGAATATTTTCCGTTGCAGCCATCATCTTCTCTTTCGGTACTACATAATGAGACGCCGGGAAGATCGCTACATGACCAAGCTGCGCCTTCACCTCTCCGGTCAGCGCATCGATCTCCGTAATACGATCAACCTCATCTCCGAAGAATTCAATGCGATACGCTTCACTTCCGGAATACGCCGGAAAGATCTCCAACACATCTCCGCGTGCACGGAACGTACCACGTTTAAAGTCCATTTCATTTCTTGTATACTGAATATCGATCAGCTTGTGGATCACTTCGTCACGATCCTTTTCCATTCCCGGACGAAGAGAAATTACCATTTCTTTATAATCGATCGGGCTGCCAAGACCATAAATACAAGATACCGACGCCACGATGATCACATCGTTTCGCTCAGAAAGTGCTGCAGTTGCAGAATGACGGAGCTTATCGATCTCATCATTGATCGCAGAATCCTTCTCGATGTAAGTGTCTGTGGACGGTACATAGGCCTCCGGCTGGTAGTAGTCATAGTAGGATACAAAATACTCCACCGCATTCTCCGGGAAGAACTCCTTGAATTCGGAGTAGAGCTGCGCCGCCAGTGTTTTATTGTGGGCGATGATCAGCGTTGGCTTGTTTAACGCCTGGATCACATTCGCCATAGTAAAGGTCTTACCGGAGCCGGTAACACCAAGTAAAGTCTGGAATTGGTTGCCCTCTTTGAAGCCGTTGACCAGG
>JAZRLX010000202.1:0-8600 GCA_045647085.1 Pilosibacter sp. | reverse complement strand
CGTTGATGCTTTCCGGTATTCTGCAGCTGTTATTTAATGCTGCGGATGTTATTATCGTTGGTCGTTTTGCGGGCAGTCAGTCGCTGGCGGCGGTGGGATCTACATCGGCGCTTATTAATTTGCTCGTAAATGTTTTTATAGGTCTTTCTGTTGGCGTCAATGTACTGGTTGCACAGTATTATGGTGCCAAAAAGGAAGATGATGTGAATGAGACGGTACATACAGCAGTTACGATCAGTTTGGTTTCCGGTGTGTTTTTGGTATTTGTTGGATTTTTGCTTTCCAGACCGCTTTTGGAACTGATGGGAACACCGGCTGATGTAATTGATAAGTCGACGGTGTATATGAAGTATTATTTTGCCGGCATGCCTGTTATCATGCTTTATAACTTTGGTTCTGCAGTGCTTCGTGCAGTTGGCGATACAAGACGTCCGCTTTACTATTTGACGATCGCAGGTGTGGTAAACGTACTTCTCAATGTGTTTTTTGTAACACAGCTCCATATGGACGTTGCAGGCGTTGCACTGGCAACTGTACTTGCTCAAGTGATTTCTGCAGGTCTGGTTGTGAGAGCATTGATGCAGAGTGAGGGATGTCTGAAGCTGGAATTGAAAAAGCTTCGTATTGAAAAGGGAAAATTAAAGAGAATTGTACGTGTTGGTCTCCCGGCAGGTATGCAGGGCGCTATTTTCTCGATTTCCAACGTTCTGATACAGTCATCTGTAAACTCCTTTGGTTCTATCGCCATGGCAGGTAATACAACAGCTCAGAATATCGAAGGATTTATTTACACGGCGATGAATGCTGTGTACCAGACAAACTTAAGTTTTACAAGCCAAAACTACGGTGGAAGAAAATTCAGCCGAATCAATCGTATTACTTTAACTTGTGTTGGTGTAGTAACCGTGGTCGGTCTGGTGCTTGGTCTTTCCTGTTATGGTGCGGGTGAATTCCTGGTAGGCATCTATTCTTCGGATCCGGAAGTGGTGCAGTATGGTCTCACCAGACTGTCTGTATTTGGCATGACTTATTTCATTTGTGGTATCATGGATACGATGGTCGGTGCGATCCGTGGTCTAGGGTATTCAATTTTGCCTATGTGTGTATCCCTGACCGGTGCGTGTGCATTCCGTATTGTCTGGATCTACACTATTTTCCAATGGAACCGTACATTGATGACGCTGTACCTGTCATACCCGGCATCCTGGATCGTGACAACGATCGCGCATGTAATTTGCTTTATCATTATCCGAAAGAAACTGCCGAAGGAAGATCGTATTTAGATAAAAATCATAAAAAATTCACACAAATCCCTCTTGCCCGATGTGGTAAGAGGGATTATAATATCTCCATCAGTTAACTAGTTAATTATTAACTGGTTAATAATGGAAAGGAGGCGTATACGGTGACAATTGGAAATCGTGAATGCATAGAACATGGAAAAACACTGAATCACAGAATCATGGAATCATTCATTAATATGGGGAAGAACCATCGATCTGTTTTGGAAAAACGTTTGCAGGAGACCGGAGTTTATCGAGGGCAGCATCATCTTTTGATGTGCATTGCCAGGAATCCCGAATTATCGCAGAGAGAACTTGCAGAAATACAGAATGTTTCCACCGCGGCGATTGCAGTTTCATTAAAAAAGTTGGAGAAAGGCGGTTATGTGGAACGTGCTGTGGATGAAAAAGACAGTAGATCTAACATAATCAAGATTACGGAAAAAGGGCTGGAAGTAGTTCGGCAAAGTATTCATATTTTTTCGGATACGGACACGATATTATTTACAGGATTTACAGAGGAAGAGAAGTTTCAATTTCTCGATTTCCTAAACAGAGCCGGCAACAATATAAAACGGTACAGCTGTGAATATGGTGACCCGTTTCCAATAAGCTTCAAAAAAGAAAGTGAGGATAAAGAGAATGAAGCGATATAAAAAGTATATTATGCCATATCTCAGCGCATTTATCCTGGGACCGCTGATGATGATCACAGAGGTTATCGGAGAGGTTATGCTTCCGAAACTGATGTCTATGGTCATCAACAATGGTGTGGCAAATCATGATGTAGGTTACATCGGAAAAATGGGATTGTTAATGCTGGTTACAGTGGCTTTGATGATGTTTGGCGGAATCATGGGTGCATATTTTGGTTCCAAGGCGTCGATTTCCTTTGCTGCTGATCTGCGTACAGATGTTTTTAAGAAGATTCAAAGATTTTCCTTTGAGAACATTGATGATTTCAGTACCGGTTCCCTGGTAACACGACTTACCAATGATATCACACAGATCCAGGGTGTTGTGATGATGTGCCTCAGAATGGCACTGCGTGCTCCTGGCATGTTTATTGGTGCGTTGATCATGGCATTCAGCATCAACAGCAAGCTTGCACTGGTTATTTTGGTTGTGATCCCGGTGCTTGCATTTGCGATCATTACGATCATGCGTAAAGCATTTCCGAAATTTGAATTGATGCAGAAAAAACTGGATGCATTGAACTCCGGCATTCAAGAGTCCTTGACAAATGTGCGAGTTGTCAAATCGTTTGTCCGTGAGGACCATGAGATCAAGAAATTTTCCAAAGTGAATACAGACTTAAAAGAAACGAGTCTTAGTGCGATCCGTATCGTGATCGTTAATATGCCGGTTATGATGTTGGCGATGAACTTCACAACGCTTGGAGTCGTATGGTATGGTGGAAATCTGATCATCGGCGGAAGCATGGAAGTTGGTGATCTGACTGCATTTATCACATATATTACACAGATCCTTTCTTCTTTAATGATGCTTTCCATGATTTTCCTCAATGCCTCCAGAGCAGGTGTTTCATTGAAGCGTATCAATGAGGTTTTAGACACTGAGATTGATCTGAGTGATGACAATGCATCCTGCAAGGATAAAGTGGTAGAAGAAGGACGTATTGAATTCAAAGATGTAAGTTTTGCTTATAAAGGGGAAAATGATCGAAATGAAACTGTACTGGAACACATTTCCTTTACAGCAGAACCTGGCCAGACCATTGGCATTATCGGATCAACCGGCAGCGGTAAGACTTCTCTGGTGCAGCTGATCCCGAGACTTTATGATGTTTCCGAGGGACAGGTGCTTGTAGACGGTGTAGATGTCCGTGAATATTCTCTCAAAAATCTTCGTAATGGTGTTGGCATGGTTCTTCAGAAAAATGTGCTGTTCTCCGGTTCTGTTGAAGAAAACCTGAAGTGGGGAGATGAGGACGCCACAATGGAAGAAATCCGTAAGGCAGCGGAAAGTGCTCAGGCGGATGGATTTGTTTCTGCATTTAACCTTGGTTATGGTACGATGCTGGATCAGGGAGGATCGAACGTATCCGGCGGTCAGAAACAGAGACTTTGCATTGCGAGAGCGCTTCTTAAGAAACCGAAGATCTTGATCCTTGATGATTCTACCAGTGCAGTAGATACGGCAACAGAAGCAAAAATACGAGATTGTTTTGCAAACGAATTAAAAGATACAACAAAATTGATCATTGCACAGAGAATTTCTTCCATTCAGGATGCTGACAAGATCCTGGTACTGGATGATGGTAAAGTAATTGGAATGGGCACTCATGAGGAACTTGTAAAAACTTGTGAGGCGTATGAAGAGATTTATACAACTCAGATCGGTTCTCAGATGGGCAGTGCAGCTGCGATCAAAGAGGCAGAGGAGGTGATGGCTTAATGACTACCGCAGAGAGAGAGAAAAGTTTAAAACAGAGATACGGTAATCGTATGGCCAGCGCTCCGGGAAGAGGAATGGGTCCGGGGCCTGGACCAGGACCGGGAAGAGGCCCCGGGGGACCGGGTGGTCCAAGAGGCGGCGGAAGACCGAAACACAGCAAGGAAACGATCGTTCGTCTTCTGGCATATATTGAGCAGGATAAATATAAAATGATCCTTGCTTACATTTGCGTGCTTGCAAATACCTTAGCGACACTGGCCGGTTCTTATATGTTGAGACCGTTGATCAATACGTATATTGCACCGAGTGACGGAAGCAAGGGCAGTATTTCTGGTCTTGCAGGTGGCCTTGCAGTACTTGGATGCATTTATCTGGTGGGTGTTGCGGCAAACTACCTTCAATCAAGGATCATGGTAACCATTGCCCAGGGAGCATTATTAAAGATCCGTACCGAGCTGTTTGAAAAGATGCAGAAGCTTCCGGTAAGATTTTACGATACCAATGCCAACGGCGACCTGATGAGCCGCTTTACCAATGACGTAGATACGATCGGAAATATGCTCAGCAATACACTGGTACAGCTGTTTTCCGGTATCCTCAGCATTATCGGTACATTTGCATTAATGCTGTATACAAACGTATATCTGACAATCGTTACGATCGTGATGATCCCTATCATCATGAGAGCCGGTGGGTTTGTTGCAAGTCGCAGCAGTAAATACTTTGGTGCCCAGCAGGCGGCCCTCGGTGCCATGAATGGCTATATTGAGGAGACGATCACAGGTCAGAAGGTTGTAAAAGTATTCTGTCATGAAGAGATCGCAGAAGAAGAGTTCGATATTCTTAATAAAGACCTTCGCAACAAGCAGATCAAGGCCCAGTTCCTGGGCGGATTAATGGGACCTGTCATGAATGGTCTCAGCCAGGTAAACTACGCATTGACGGCATGCATTGGCGGTTTACTTTGTGTTATAAAAGGATTTGATGTGGGTGGTCTCACAGTATTTCTGAATTTCTCCAGACAGTTTTCAAGACCGATCAATGAGATTTCCATGCAGATTACCAATGTGTTTTCAGCGTTGGCGGGAGCAGAGCGTGTATTCGCAGTCATGGATGCAGAACCGGAACTTCCGGACAATGCAGACGCGGTTTCTATGGAAGGCATGAAAGGTCATGTGGCATTGGAGCATGTAACATTCGGTTACGATCCGGATAAAGTGATCTTAAAAGATATCAGTCTTTATGCAAAACCGGGACAGAAGATTGCCTTTGTTGGTTCTACCGGTGCGGGCAAGACAACGATTACCAACCTGATCAATCGTTTCTATGATATTCAGGAAGGAGCGATCACGATCGATGGAGTGGACATTCGAAATATTAAGCGTGATGAACTGCGCAAGAATATAGCGATGGTTCTTCAGGATACACATTTATTTACCGGAACGGTTATGGAAAACATCCGATATGGTCGTCTGGATGCAACAGATGAGGAGGTAATTGAGGCTGCAAAAACAGCTTCTGCACATTCTTTCATTATGCGACTTCCAAAGGGGTATGACACAGTTCTCGAAAATGACGGTGCGAACCTGAGTCAGGGTCAGAGACAGCTTTTGAATATTGCAAGAGCAGCAGTTTCTAAAGCACCGATCCTAATCCTGGATGAAGCGACAAGTTCTGTTGATACCAGAACGGAGAAACACATTGAACGTGGTATGGACCGTATTATGGCAGACAGAACAACGTTTGTAATTGCACACAGACTTTCTACGGTTCGCAATGCCAATGCAATTATGGTACTGGAACAGGGAGAGATCATCGAGAGAGGCGATCATGAAGATCTTCTGAGACAGAAAGGACGTTATTACGAACTCTACACCGGTTTGATTGAATTGGATTAATTTGAACAAAAACTTAACAACTGAATGAATAATTTAAAATCCGGAGCATTATTAATTAAATAATGTTCCGGATTAATTTTGTTAAGTGAAAAAGAAGTTTAACTTTGTATTTTTTTAAAAACAAAACCAAAGAAGGGAGTTTTTAGTGAATTCATGCATTGTCAAGCGATTGTATTAAAGTAATAAATGTGCTATACTCTAATAGATAGAAAATACCATTCTAAATATAAAGAAAGAAGGTTTGTTAAATGGGTCTGAGCACATTTAAAGGCGGTATTCACCCGTACGAGGGTAAAGAGCTTTCTGCCGATAAGCCGATTCAGGTTATGTATCCTGGTAAAGAGTTGGCATTCCCTCTCTCCCAGCATATCGGTGCTCCTGCAAAACCAATTGTTGCAAAAGGCGATCAGGTTTTAGTGGGTCAGAAAATTGCGGAAGCAGGCGGATTTATCTCTGCACATGTACTTTCTTCCGTTTCCGGTACTGTAAAGGGTATAGAACCTCGTCTCGTTGCAAACGGCAGCATTTTGCAGTCCATCATCATTGAAAACGATGGTGAGTACAGAACAATCGAGGGCTTTGGTGAGGAAAGAGATTATACGAAACTTTCCAAACAGGAAATCCGTGACATCGTGAAAGAGGCCGGAATCGTAGGTCTTGGCGGTGCAGGTTTCCCGACAAACGTAAAACTGACACCAAAGAACGAGGATGAGATCGATTATGTAATTGTCAATGCGGCAGAATGTGAACCTTATCTGACTTCTGACTATCGTATGATGGTTGAGAAACCGGAAAAACTGGTTGGCGGTCTGAAGGTTATGCTTCAGCTGTTTGACAAAGCCAAAGGAGTAATTGGTATTGAGGAAAACAAACCGGAGGCGATCAAGAAACTTCAGGAACTTGTAAAAGATGAGCCGAGGATTACGGTATGTCCGTTACAGACAAAGTATCCGCAGGGTGGTGAGCGTTTCCTGATCTATGCAGTGACAGGTGGAAGAGAGATCAACTCTACCATGCTCCCGGCAGATGCCGGATGTATCGTTGACAACGTGGATACAGTCGTTGCGATCTATAATGCAGTTTGTCTGTCAACTCCGCTGATCCGTAAGATCATTACCGTTACAGGTGATGCAGTTGCAAATCCGCAGAACTTTGCAGTTCTTCTTGGTACAAACTATCAGGATGTTATTGCAGCGGCAGGCGGCTTTAAGGCAGAGCCGGAGAAGATGATCTCCGGTGGTCCGATGATGGGCCAGGCTTTATTCACTCTGGATATTCCGGTAATGAAGAACTCTTCTGCACTGACATGCTTTACAAAAGATGAAGTAGCAGCAAATGCAGAGACTGCATGTATCCGTTGCGGTCGTTGTGTAGATGTTTGTCCGGGACACGTAGTTCCGCAGATGCTGATGGCAGCAGCAGAGCGTCGCGATCTCGGTATGTTTGAAAAGTTAAATGGTATGGAGTGCTGCGAGTGCGGTTCCTGTACCTTCATTTGTCCGGCTCACAGACCGCTCACTCAGGCATTCAAAGAGATGAGAAAAGCGGTAATGGCTGAGAGAAGAAAGAAAGCGTAGGAGGAGGGAAAGAATGGCTAAATTATTTAATGTTTCATCATCACCTCACGTGCGCTCCAAGGTCTCCACAAGCAACATTATGTATGATGTGGCGATCGCAATGGTTCCGGCTCTCATCTGGGGCGTGATGCAGTTTGGTATCCGTGCACTGATCGTTGTAGCTGCAACCGTAGCATCTTGTATGCTCAGTGAATACGCATTTGAGAAATACATGAAAAAGCCGATCACCATCGGTGACGGAAGTGCCCTTGTAACAGGTATGATCCTTGGATTAAATATGCCTCCGTCTATTCCGGTTTGGATCCCGTGTCTTGGCGGTGCGTTTGCGATCATCGTTGTAAAACAGCTTTACGGTGGTCTCGGACAGAACTGGATGAACCCGGCTCTGGCAGCAAGATGTTTCCTTTTAATTTCCTTTGCAGGAAAGATGACACAGTTTACTGATCCGGCGACTGATGCCATTGCCAGCGCAACTCCGCTTGCAGTGATGAAAGCCGGCGGTGAAGTGGCTTGGATGGATCTGATGATCGGTAAGATCCCGGGTACGATCGGTGAAGTTTCTGCGATCGCACTTTTGATCGGTGCCGCATACCTCTTATATAAGAAGGTTATCAGCATTCGCATCCCGGGTACATATATTCTTACATTTGCGATCTTCGCATTTGTGTTTGGAAGACAGGATATCAACTACGTTCTCGCTCAGGTATTCGGCGGCGGTCTCATTTTCGGTGCATTCTTTATGGCAACTGACTATGTAACAAGCCCGATCACACCGAAAGGACAGATCGTGTTTGGTATTTGCCTTGGTTTATTAACAGGCCTGTTCCGTCTCTTTGGCGGCAGTGCAGAAGGCGTTTCTTACGCGATTATCTTCTGTAATATGCTGGTTCCGCTGATCGAGAAGTACACACTTCCGACAGCATTCGGAAAAGGAGGTAAGAAAAATGGCAAGTAAATCTGGATTTATGAAAGACGCGCTGGTCCTTTTTGCGATCACTCTGGTTTCCGGTCTGTGCCTCGGATTTGTATATGATATTACAAAAGGTCCGATCGAACAGGCAACCATCGATAAAAATAACAGAACTTATCAGGAAGTACTTTCTGTAGCAAGTTCCTTTACAGAGGTAGAAGGTTCTGCGGAAAAGATTGCTGAGCTGGCAGCTTCCGGTGAACTGGCTGGATTTGGCGGTGTTGCGATCGAATCTGTTCTGGAAGGAACAGACGCCAGCGGTGCTGCAGTTGGTTATGTGATCAACTCTTTATCCAACGACAGTTACGGCGGTGCTGTAAAGATTTCCGTTGGTTTTGATGCAGACGGAACGATCACCGGTGTTGGTATCCGTGAGATCAACGATACTCCGGGTCTTGGTTTAAAAGCAAAAGAGCCAAAGTTCAAAGATCAGTATATCGGAAAGAATGTCGAT
>JAZRLX010000201.1:0-42040 GCA_045647085.1 Pilosibacter sp. | reverse complement strand
GATACCAGCAAGTTTTGCAGCGTAAGCCACACCCTGAGCGTGGTTGCCGGCAGAAGCTGTTACAAGACCTTTCTGTTTGTCTTCCTCAGAAAGCTGGCTGATTGTGTAGTAAGCGCCGCGAACTTTGTAAGCGCCTGTACGCTGTAAGTTCTCCGGTTTAATATAAACTTCGTTTCCTGTCTTCTCTGTGAAGAATTCAGAGTAAAGCAGTTTTGTCTCCTGTGTAACTTCTTTGACGATGGCAGAAGCCTCATCAAAATTCTGACGTGCAAGTTCTTTCATTTCCATAACATCATTCTCCTTTTTCTTTATTTTCTGTCTGGAACAGTGCATTCACAAAATCATGGGAATTAAATTTCTGTAAATCGTCGATCTTCTCGCCAACACCTACATATTTTACAGGAATTCCCAATTCGGACTGAATTGCAACAGCGATGCCGCCCTTTGCAGTTCCGTCAAGTTTTGTCAAGATAATACCGGTGATCTCAGCCGCTTCCATGAACTGTCTTGCCTGTACAAGAGCATTCTGACCGGTGGTTCCATCAAGAACAACCAAAGTCTCACGGTACGCCTCCGGATATTCTTTATCGATAATACGGTTGATCTTCTTAAGCTCTTCCATTAGGTTTTTCTTATTATGAAGACG
Source organism: Pilosibacter sp. (assembly GCA_045647085.1). Lineage (GTDB taxonomy): Bacteria > Bacillota > Clostridia > Lachnospirales > Lachnospiraceae > Pilosibacter. Next base: position 41,394 of record JAZRLX010000201.1, on the reverse strand, counting down.
TCCCGCTGTATCGCAAATTAAAACATCTGCATTTCTGGATTTTGCCGCAGAAATTGCATCAAAAATTACAGCTGCCGGGTCAGATCCCTCTTTTTGTGCGATGATCTCTACACCTGCACGATTTGCCCACTCTGCCAGCTGGTCAATCGCAGCCGCACGGAAAGTATCCGCTGCTGCAAGTAGGACACGTTTTCCATCACCTTTTAACTGGTCTGCCAGTTTACCAATGGATGTTGTCTTACCAACACCGTTGACACCGATGATCAGAACAACGGACTTTCTGTTTTCAAACTCATATGCATTTTCACCCAGATCCATCTTTTTCTGAATGCTGTCGATCAGAACCTGACGACACTGAGCCGGATCTTTAATATGCTGTTCCTTAACCGTCTTCTTTAATTCTTCGATGACTGCCATAGTTGTCTGGATTCCCAGATCACCCATAATGAGTGTTTCTTCTAATTCCTCGTAAAAGTCATCATCGATCGCTGAAAAACCCGAGAAAATAGAATCCATGCTGGAAACAATATTTTCTCTTGTTTTATTCAGTCCCGATACAAGACGGGCAAAAAAGCCTTTTTTCTTCTCTTCCATAGGATCCCCCTATTTATCAAGATCATTTTCGATCAAATTTACAGAAACAAGAGTGGATACACCCTTTTCCTGCATGGTAATTCCGTACAGACGATCAGCCGCAACCATAGTTCCACGTCTGTGGGTAATCACAATAAACTGAGTATGTTTTGTCAATTTATGTAAATATTTTGCATAACGATCAACGTTAGAATCATCTAATGCCGCCTCAATCTCGTCCAGGAGACAGAACGGTGACGGTTTCAGGTTCTGGATCGCAAATAACAATGAAATTGCAGTTAATGCTTTTTCACCACCGGACATCTGCATCATATTGACCAGCTTCTTTCCCGGAGGCTGTGCAATGATCTGAATTCCGGCTTCCAGAATATCCTCGTCCTGAACCAGTTCTAATGTTCCATGTCCGCCGCCAAACAGTTCTTTAAATACTTTATCAAACTCTCTGCGGATTTCAGAAAACTTCTCTGCGAACTGTTTGCGCATTCCTGCATCAAGTTCTTCAATAATCTTGTAAAGAGCCTCCTGAGCAGTCACAAGATCATCATGCTGTGTTTTCATAAATGTATAACGTTCAGAAACTTCTTTATAATCTTCGATCGCATTTACATTGACATGACCAAGAGCACGAATGCTGTTTTTGCGATCATTGATCTGACGCTTCATCTCCGGTACAGAAGTCAAAGTCTCATCTTTTAGTGCTTCAGCGGTAGAATATGTCAATTCATATTCGCTCCACATGTAATCCACAAATGAATCACGTTTTTCTTCCTGCTTTTCCCTCTGATTCTGAAGACGGAATAATTCCTTATCAAGTGTCGAGATATGTTCAGAAAGTTCTTCTCTTTTGTCAAAGAATTGTTTCTGGCCGGCTGTCTTTTCTTCCTTTGAAACTTGAGCCTGTTTTCCTTCTTCCCTGAATGACTCTGCCTGTTTACGGAACTCATCGATCTGACTATTCAATGTATCGATTTCAGCCTGTTTATCCTTGATAATCCGGATACTTCCATGAGTACCATCTCCAAGTGATGATTTTTCTGATTCCAAACGTTCCCTTTCATCTTTGACACGTTTGAGATTCTCTTCTATGAAGGAATCCTGCTGAATCAAGCCATGAGATCGAAGCTGAACATCTGACAATTCTTTCGATGCTGTTTCTCTTGCCTCTTTCGCATCTTCCAATTCCTTGCTTTCGCGAGAGATTTTATCGTTTCGCTCTTCATTCTGTGTTTCCAGAAGTACCATCTCTCCTGTAACACTTTCAATGTTTGCCTTGATCTCTTTCATCTGATCTTCCAGCTGAACATTTTCCAGATCCATATCCACCGAAGATTCTGATAACTCATCCTTCTTCTGTTTCAACTGTTCCAGTGAGATTCTGGCTGTATTTTCTTCCAGATATTTTGTCTGGAGTTCTTTATTTGCTCGTGTCAATTCAAACGTCTTTTCTTCCAGAAGGCTCTCTTTAAATACAAGCTCCTTCTGAATGATATCGACCTGTTCCAGGGCTTTCTTACATGCAGCTTCCAGTTCATCCATCTCGCGCTTTCTTCCGAGAAGATTGCTTGAGTTTTTAAATGCACCGCCACTCATAGATCCGCCCGGGCTTAACAATTCGCCGTCCGGAGTAACAATACGGATCGACTGACGATACTTTCTGGAAATCGCAATCGCATGATCAATATGATCAACCACCAAAACTCGTCCAAGAAGATACTGAACCAGTCCCTGATATTCTTTTCCTGCATTTACAAGATCAGAAGCGATTCCAATCACACCAATTTCCTGCAGCGCCTGCTTCTGCTCAAAACCACCACGATTAGATATCGCTGTAAGCGGAAGGAATGTGGCACGACCAAGTTTATTTTTCTTTAAATGCTCAATTAATATCTTGGCCGTTTGTTCCGAATCTGTTACCACGTTCTGAATACTGCCTCCAAGAGCTGTCTCGATCGCAATCTCATATTCTTTTGGAACATCGATCAAATCTGCAACCACACCGTGAATTCCCTTTACACGATCCTTGCATTCCATCACTCGACGAATACTGTTTCCATATCCATCATAACGTTCCGCAAGGTTTCGAAGAGATTCCAGCTTTGTAAAAGCTGTGTGGTATGTCTGCTGTTGATTATTTAATTCTTTATTAAGATCCTGGATCTCTTCCGTTGCTGTATCAACTTCGATTTCCAGATTATCTGCCAGATCTAACAGTTCTCCGATACGTGAATCAATCTGTTCCAGAAGATCTTCCTGCTCTTTGATCTGTATATCCCAGTTTTCTTCGTCTGAACGGACTTTTAAGATTTTCTGGATCACTTCCGATCTGCGAACCTGAATCTGTTCTAACATCGTATCAAAGCGCTGCTTCTTTACAGAAAGCTTTGATTTGTCATTCAACGCTTCGATCAAAGCCGCTTTTTCTGCTTCGATCGATTGCTCCAGTTCATCAACTAAAATTGCTGCATCTGTTAACGCAGTTTCTGCTTTCAATAAAGCAGCCTTCATAACATCGACCTCTCCGGACAATGCATCTCGCTCCGCCTGATATCGTCTTCTGCTGTCTTCTTTTTCGTTGATCTCTGCTTCAATCGACATAATACGCTGTCGAATATGCTCAGCATTCATTTCTTCTGCACGAATCTGTTCGTTTAAAACACCAATTCGGCCTTCCAGATTTCCTGCCTGCAAATAGGCCTCATTTGCCGCATTCTGCTTTTCGGAAATCATGCTGTCCAGAGCATAAATTTCCTCAGACAGCCTATCATATTCTAATTTGATCTGTTCTGACTCTTTTCTGGAATCTTCCATGTCTCCGGAAACAACCGCTTCTTTTTCACGAATCTCTGCGAGATTCTTCTGAATGATCCCATTTTCTGCCAGGAACAAGTTTACATCATAATGCTTTAACTCATCTCTAAGACGTAAATATTCTTTGGCAGTCGCTGCCTGTTTTTCCAACGGACCAACTTGTTTTTCTAATTCACTCAGAATATCACTGACACGAATTAAATTCTGTTTTTCATCTTCCAGTTTCTTATGAGCAATGTTCTTTCTGCGTTTGAATTTTACAATTCCAGCCGCCTCATCGAACAATTCACGTCTATCCTCCGGGCGTCCACTTAATATCTTATCAATCTGTCCTTGTCCTATAATAGAGTATCCTTCTTTTCCGATACCTGTATCGTAGAACAACTCATTGATATCCTTCAATCTGCACGGACTTCCATTGAGCATATACTCACTTTCACCAGAGCGATAAATACGTCTTGAAACGACTACTTCATCAAAATCAATGGCCAGCTGATGATCCGAGTTATCCAATGTAATCGCTACATAAGCAAATCCCTGAGGTTTTCTCGTCTCTGTTCCGGCAAAGATTACATCCTGCATACTGGAGCTACGGAGCTGTTTTACTTTCTGTTCACCGAGAACCCATCGCACGGCATCTGCAACATTGCTCTTACCGCTTCCGTTTGGACCTACAATACCGGTAATGCCATTGTGAAATTCAAACACAATCTTATTGGCAAACGATTTAAAACCTTGAACTTCAATACTCTTTAAATACATGCTAATAAATTCCTATTTTTTCAATTCACAGATACCGTGGTATGCAGCCACCTGTTCTGCGGCTTTCTTCGTGCGTCCAACACCGCGACCGATCACACGACCGCCAATCTTCACACACACAACAAAAGTCTTATTGTGGTCCGGTCCCTCTTCTTTCAGAAGTTCATAAACCAAGCTGTCTTTGAATTCTGCCTGTACCATCTCCTGTAAGATAGTTTTGCTATCATAAAAGAGCTGTTTATGTTCAATGTCATTTAAAATAAAACGAAGAACAAACTCTTTTGCATTAGCAAGACCACCATCAAGATATATCGCGCCTATCATTGCTTCCATAGCATCAGAAACAACAGACGGACGCTTTCTTCCCCCTGTCAGATCTTCACCTTTTCCTAAATACAAATAATCTCCAAGAGAGATTGCTTCTGCACAAAACGCCAACGTCGGTTCGCAAACCAGACTCGCACGAAGCTTTGTCATCTCACCTTCCGGCATCGTTGGATAATTCTTAAATAAGAAGTCACTGGAAAGAAGTTCCAGAACCGCGTCACCTAAGAATTCCAAACGCTCATTACACTTTGTCTTATCCCAATGCTTTTCATTAGCATAAGAGCTATGTGTCAACGCATGACTCAGAAGTCGATCATTTTTAAAGGAATAACCAATGGTATCCTGAAGTTCCTTTAATTTTGTATCCAATTCTTCCACCTCATCATAAATGGAAAACAAGGTGTCACCACAGGGAGACACCTTACTTTCCACAGGATTGACTAATTTAAAGCGTTTTTGATCTGTTCTACTGCATCGCCTACTGTAACGATCTTCTCAGCTGCCTCAGTCGGGATTTCAATATCGAATTCCTCTTCGATACCCATCACGATCTGGAATACATCCAGGGAGTCAGCTCCTAAATCATCTACGAATGTGGTGTTCATTGTGATTTCTTCCGGATCGATATTGAGCACCTCTGCGATAATCTGCTGTAATTTTTCAAACTCCATAATTTCCATCCTCTCTGATTTAAAATTAGTTGAATCTAAATTCTAATTTAATTTATATTATCCTTCGGAGCAAGACATTCACCAACTTTTTCGTTGATCGCCTGTTCCTTAAAGGAAATACACTGAATGATCGAGTTCTTTACTTCAATGGAAGTGGAACTGCCATGGCACTTAACCACAAGTCCTTTCAGACCCAGAAGCGGAGCACCACCTAAGTTGCTTGCATCAAAACTCTTTAATGTCTCTTTTAACGCCGGCTTGATCAATACCGCACCGATTTTTGTTCTAAGAGAAGACATAAGACTCTTTTTGACTTTAGCAAGAAGTGTTAACGCAACACCTTCGTACATTTTCAGGATCACATTACCAACAAATGCTTCACAAACGATAACATCTGCATAACCGCTTGGAATATCTCTTGCTTCAATGCTTCCGATGAAATTAATATCATCGCATTCTTTTAAGAGAGGGAATGTTTCTTTCACAAGTGCATTTCCCTTTTCCTCTTCTGCACCATTATTGACAATCGCAACTTTCGGGTTCTTGATTCCCATCACATGTTCCATGTAAATAGAACCCATCTTCGCAAACTGAACTAAATGGTTCGGTCTCGCATCTACATTTGCACCGCAATCGATCAATAAAGAAAAGCCTTTGGCACTTTCTGTTGGGATCAATGGTGCAAGCGGTGCACGATCAACACCCTTAACTCTTCCGACGATTACCTGACCGCCTACAAGTAAGGCACCTGTACTTCCGGAGGAAACAAATCCATCGGCTTCTCCGTTTTTAATAAGATTCATTCCAACAACGATGGAGGAATCTTTCTTTCTACGGATCGCATTTACCGGTGGTTCACTTGTTTCGATCACTTCGCTGGCGTGTACAACAGAAATCTGCTCACTGTTATATTTATATTTGGTCAGTTCATTCTTAATGACATCCTCTTTACCAACCAGGATCACCTGTATATCTTTTCGCTCATTGACAGCTTCAATAGCACCCTGCACCTGCGCAGCCGGTGCATTATCACCGCCCATGGCGTCTACTACAATTTTGATCATCTGTCTTTTACTCCCTGTCTAAATCTATCAATAATCATACTAGATACGATGTACAAAATCAATAGGTTTTTACCAAATTTCAATCTCTCATTTGTATACAATGCTAATCGTGTATATGGTTCTACGAATTATCTAATAAATTCCACATTTGCGCCTTTGGTATTTTATCACTTTACACTCCTAAAGTCAATGTTTTGAAAAAAGACGGATTCTTCTTTTTCAGAAAACCCGTCTTCAAAATTCATAATTAAGCCTCAACCTTAACGATTTCGCGCTTGTTGTAGCTACCGCATGCTTTGCACACTCTGTGCGGCATCATTAACTCGCCACACTTGCTGCACTTTACTAAGTTCGGAGCGCTCATCTTCCAGTTTGCTCTACGGCTGTCTCTTCTTGCTTTAGAAGATTTATTCTTTGGACAGATAGACATGGTTACACCTCCTTAAACTGTTTAAAAATATCCTGGATAACTGCCATCCTCGGATCAAGCGACCTTGTATCGCAGTCGCAAGTATTTACATTAAGATTTGCTCCACATTTGTTACAAATCCCTTTGCAATCTTCCTTGCACAGCACCTTCATCGGCAGGTTCAGCAAAAGCTCATTATCCACCAGTTGGTCTGCATCCAGATTATAGCCAGTTAAATAAGATTGTTCATCTAAATTTTTCACCCTGTCATTGTCAGAAACCTTCATATCCAACTCCTGGTCAAACTCCAGCTCGCTGGTATACTCTACCGGTTCGAGACATCTGGCACACGGAATTGCAAGTGTTACTTTTGCACCTCCGGTCACTTCAAGTTTCCTGTTCCCAAGATTCTTTACAGTGATCGTGATTGGCTCGGAAGACACTACCGGATATTCCCCGTCAGCTCCTTCGTATGTTTTTGCTTCATACGGTACTTCCCAGGTTTTTTCCTTACCTTCCAGAGTAAATACTTCAGATAAATTAATCAGCATATTATCTCTCCTAATACGCACCTAGTAATTATACATATACAGGTACTTTTTGTCAACAACTATTTTTTATTTTTTACTATATTTTTGTATCATTTTTTATCCGATACACAACCTATTGTATCTTATTCTTTCTGCTTTTGCAACTGGAAAGATTTCGATCATTATTCAATAATACAGCCTGTCCCGGAGAACCGGAACAGGCCGATATTTTACATATGAATTAAACCATTTTTAGTTAAAGATTAAACAAGAGCAAGTGTCTCTCTTGCGATAGCAAGCTCTTCGTTTGTCGGGATAACCATAACCTGAACTTTGGAGTCCGGTGTGGAGATCACGATGTCTTTACCTCTTACGCCGTTAGCCTCATCATCGATCTCGATGCCAAGGAATGTAAGGTATGCACAGATATCTTTTCTTGTGGACTTACCATTCTCACCAAGACCTGCTGTGAATACGATAGCGTCAACGCCGTTCATAGCTGCAACGTAGGAACCGATGTATTTAGCTACACGGTAGTTGTAAGCTGCAAGAGCTTTTGCTGCACGTGCATTGCCTTCAGCTGCTGCGTTCTCAAGATCACGGAAGTCGCTGGATACGCCAGAAACACCAAGAACACCGGATTTCTTGTTCAGAACGTTCATAACGCCTGCGATATCAAGGTTCTCTTTCTTAGCGATGTACTCCATGATAGCCGGATCCATGTCACCAGAACGTGTACCCATGATAAGACCCTCAAGCGGAGTTAATCCCATGGATGTATCTACGGATTTACCATATTTAACAGCGGAGAGGGAAGCACCGTTACCAAGGTGGCATACGATTGTCTTCATCTCTTCGTACGGTCTGCCGGCAAGCTCAGCAGCTTTCTTGGAAACGTAGCTGTGGGATGTGCCGTGGAAACCGTATCTTCTTACCTGATGTTTCTCATAGTACTCGTACGGAAGGCCGTAAAGGTAAGCTTCTTCCGGCATTGTCTGATGGAAAGCAGTATCGAATACAGCTACCATCGGTACGTTCGGCATTAATTCCTGACAAGCACGGATACCGATAAGGTTTGCCGGGTTATGAAGCGGTGCAAGGTCGTTACACTCTTCGATCGCTGCCATAGCCTCTGCTGTGAGCAGTGTGGAGGATGTGAACTTCTCGCCGCCGTGAACTACACGGTGACCTACAGCGCCTACTTCTGCAAGGCTCTTAATAACGCCGGATTTCTCGTTTGTAAGAGCATCAAGTACCAGCTGGATAGCCTGTGTATGTGTCGGCATCGGGGACTCTGTTACTTCTTTTTCACCGTTAGCCGGCTGATATGTGATAACGCTGCCTTCGATACCAATTCTCTCGCAGAGACCTTTTGCAAGAACTGCCTCTGTTTCGGAGTTGATGAGCTGATACTTTAAAGAAGAGCTTCCGCAGTTAATTACTAAAATATTCATTGGTTTTATTCTCCTTAATATTTAAATAAATAATATTTGTGTTGTGATTCAGTTCAAAATTGATCTTGATTAGTTAGCCATCTGAGCCTGAACAGCTGTAATAGCAACTACACCTACGATATCCTCAGCGGAGCAACCACGGGAAAGATCGTTAACCGGTTTAGCGATACCCTGTAACATCGGGCCGTAAGCTTCTGCTTTTGCAAGTCTCTGAACCAGTTTGTAACCGATGTTACCAGCGTCAAGGTTCGGGAAGATAAGGCAGTTAGCCTGACCAGCAACTTCGCTTCCTTTTGCTTTGGATGCAGCAACAGACGGAACGATAGCAGCGTCTAACTGTAACTCACCATCAACTTTGATGTTCGGATATTTCTCTTTTGCGATCTTTGTAGCTTCTGCAACTTTATCAACAAGAGCGTGTTTCGCACTGCCCATTGTGGAGTGAGAAAGCATAGCGATCTTAGCCTCAGCGCCTGTAAGAGCCTTGAAGCTTGCAGCGGAGCTGTTAGCGATTGCAGCGAGCTCAGCAGCGTTCGGATCCTGGTTAAGACCACAGTCAGCGAAAAGGAATGTGCCGTTCTCACCGTACTCGCAGTTCGGAACGTCCATAATGAAGAAACCGGATACTAACTCTGTGCCCGGAGCTGTCTTTAAGATCTGAAGGGCCGGTCTTAATGTGTCAGCTGTAGAGTGGCAAGCACCAGCTACAAGGCCGTCAGCATCACCAAGTTTAACCATCATGATACCGTATGCGATAAGGTCTTTTGTAATTGTCTCCTGAGCTTTCTCAAGAGTCATGCCTTTGCTCTTTCTTAACTCATAAAGAGTCTCAGCATATTTGTTGAAGTTAGCATCTGTAGCCGGATCAACGATTGCAGCGCCTTCGATGTTTGCGCCGAACTCTTTCGCGTCAGCAGCGATTTTCTCTGCGTTGCCAAGGAGGATCAGGTTAGCTGTGCCCTCTTCCATAATTTTTTCAACTGCAACTAAAGTTCTCTTGTCTTCTGCTTCCGGAAGAACAATAGTCTTTTTGTTGCTTCTTGCTTTTTCTTTCATAAGATCAATGAATGCCATGATAATTACTCCCTTCCTATTTCCATTTAAAAATGGTTTCATACGTATTTCTATTATATCTCAGTCAAATAACTGATACAAGTAACATTTCACAAATTATTGCATTTTTTTTCATACTTCTTGTTATTTCTTAAACAAATTTGGTAAACATAGTGAAACTCCGGAGCATAAATACCCCGGAGTCTATGTACTTTATTAAATTTTCTCAAAATGCTCAACATTTGTTACAAAGATTGTCGCTCCGCCTACTTCAACTGTTGTCGGCATAGTCGCATAGTTCATCATAGCAGCACCGGAGATATACGGCATATTGATCGTAATCTTCTGACGTTTGCCGCATTCTTTTTTAATAATATCGATACATTCCTGAACATGCTCATCTTCAGTAACGATCATCAATGTTGTATTTCCTTTTCTCAGGAAACCACCGGTTGTATTAAGCTTTGTAATACTGAAATGCTGTTTGGTAAGAGCACTTACAACCTCATCTTCATTATCATAACGTACAATCGCGTAAATCAGTTTCATACAATCAATCCTTTCTATCTTTCATAATGTTCTTTCTTCAGACAATCGGCTATCCTATCGCTTTATCTGATTACCATATTGCTTTGCAACTTTGTGAATAGTATATCACAGTTTTTTACAGATAACAATTCAATATTGAAGAAATCTTATATTTATTATATATTATTTATATATTTTTCTAAGTATTTATATTATTGAAGAAAGAGGTTCTAATGAAAACAACCGGTATTATTGCAGAATACAATCCGTTTCATAATGGCCATAAATATCATCTTGAAAAAGCCAAAGAAATCACCGGCTGTGATTATCTTGTCGTCGTAATGAGCGGTGACTACACACAAAGGGGAACCCCTGCTATTTATTCGAAATACGTCCGTGCGAAAGCAGCTCTTCTTGCCGGAGCAGATCTGGTTCTGGAAATGCCTGTATATGGATCTGTTGCATCAGCTCCCGATTTTGCATCATGCGGTGTAAATATCCTGGAAGCAACAGGAATATGTAACCATTTGTTTTTCGGAAGTGAATCCGGAGATATCGATTTGCTTCAAAAACAAGCGAATGCACTCTCGACGGAATCCGCAGAAATCTCTAATAAGATAAAAAACGGTTTGAAATCAGGTCTTTCCTGGCCGGATGCACGTGCAAATGCCTTTGGAGAATCGAACACTGTCGCCTCACTGCCAAATGATATCCTGGGTGTTGAATATCTGCAATCCCTAAATAAGATAGGTTCTCAAATCACTCCTATCACGTTAAAAAGAAACGATCCCGGATACCACAGTGAAGAAAAAGCAGGAAAATTTGCCTCCGCAACTGCAGCGAGGAAAGCAATCCTGGAAAATGATCTCGATTTTCTTCTAGAAGTTCTTCCTGATGAGCATTTTCAGTCATTGTCGGATGATCCATGTCCACCGATCACATTTGACGACTGTTCTCTTCTACTGTGTGAGAAACTTTTGACAAAATCACTGGAACAATTATTTCAGGTTTCCGGAATGCCCGAGGATCTTGCAAGGAAACTCTATAAACACAAATTAGATTTCCATTCTGCTTCAAAACTAGTTGCTGAACGGAAGGATCGAAACTACACATATACGCGTATCAATCGGTGTCTGATCAATACAATGTTAGAAATCACAAAGACAGATACTGCCATATTTAAGGAATATTCTTCTGCTCCTTGGCTTCGCATTCTAGGTTTTAGAAAAGATGCATCTCTGCTTCTTTCTGAATTAAAGAAACATGCAGCTGCGCCACTGATTACTAAAACAGCAAATTATACTTCTATCTTATCAGAAGGACGTTTGGATCTGTTTGAAAAGCATTTAAAGACTGCTGAACTATACCGCCTGATCAGCCAGTTAAAATCAGGAAAGCCTGCCAAAAACGAATTTACAAATTCAATTATCATGATTTAAAGAAAAAACGGCCAATGTAGAGATACAATGGCCGTTTTTTTAGATCATTAAAAAATTTTAATTCTTAAAGCTATGGATTGGAGCCGGTATTCTTCCGGTCCTGGATACAAACTTTTCGCAGCTAAACGGATTCACTGGCATGATAGGTGCATGTCCAAGGAGACCTCCAAACTCTACACTCTCTCCCACGCCTTTACCGATTACCGGGATCAGACGTACTGCGGTTGTCTTTTGATTGATCATACCGATAGCCGCTTCATCTGCAATAATACCCGAAATTGTAGACGCAGAAGTATCCCCCGGGATTGCGATCATATCAAGACCTACGGAACAAACGCATGTCATAGCTTCCAGTTTTTCCAGTGTCAGGGCGCCTAAGAGCACGGAATCAATCATTCCTTGATCTTCGCAGACCGGAATGAATGCACCAGAAAGACCTCCCACGTAAGAAGACGCCATAACGCCACCCTTCTTTACCTGGTCATTTAACATAGCAAGAGCCGCTGTTGTACCCGGAGCACCGACCCGCTCTAATCCAATCTCCTCTAATATCTCTGCAACTGAGTCACCAATCGCCGGTGTCGGAGCAAGTGAGAGATCAATGATACCGAATGGAATGCCCAGGCGAGAAGACGCCTCCTGTGCAACAAGCTGTCCCACACGTGTAATCTTGAATGCTGTTTTTTTAATCGTTTCACAGAGAACCTCAAAATTTTCTCCTCGCACTCTCTCCAAAGCAGTCTTTACCACACCCGGACCGGAAACTCCTACATTGATAATAGCATCTGCCTCTGTCACACCATGAAAGGCACCTGCCATGAACGGGTTGTCATCAGGAGCATTACAGAAAACCACCAATTTTGCACAACCAATGCAGTCATTTTCTTTCGTAAGTTCCGCTGTCTCTATTACAACTTCGCCCATCAAACGAACAGCATCCATGTTAAGACCAGTCTTTGTTGATCCAACATTTACAGAACTGCAGACAAACTCTGTCTCCTTTAATGCCTGCGGAATAGAACGCATTAGATTTACATCCGCATTTGTCATTCCTTTAGATACCAGAGCAGAATAACCACCGATAAAGTTTACACCAACAGTTTTCGCTGCTCGATCTAATGTCTTTGCAATCGTTACAAAATCATCCGGTGTCTTACACGCAGAAGCACCTACAAGTGCGATCGGAGTAACGGAAATTCTCTTGTTGACAATCGGTATGCCAAAGTCTTTTTCAATCTCTTTTCCAGTTTTTACCAGATCCTTTGCTGTCTCTGTAATCTTTTTATAAATTTTTTCATTAAGCACATCCAGATCATTGTCACAGCAATCCAATAGGCTGATGCCCAATGTGATCGTACGAACATCCAGATTGTCATGCTCAATCATTTTATTGGTTTCATTTACTTCAAATCTAGTTATCATGTTTCTGTCCTCAATTCGCCGGAATGCTACTCGTGTAACAGATGATATAACATCGGTTTAATATGAAGTTCCTTCATAATTGCTTCCAGCTCTTTTTTATTATCCTTCGGATTTCCCTGTTTTATTGCACGGATCAAAAGGTTTTTGGGAGTATGTTCCATATCAATGAACTCTAAGATCTGAGTTCGATAACCCACAGACTCTAAAATCTGTGCACGGATCGCATCTGTATAGAGAGCTGCTGTACGCTCTTTAATAATCCCATACTGAAAGATCGGTTTTAGAAGTTCATTCTGCATCTGCGCATTTAACTCATGCTGACAGCACGGAACAGAAAGGATTACCTTTGCCCCCCAACGAACGGCTTTTTCTAAAGCATAATCCGTTGCTATATCACAAGCATGAAGAGTCACAACCATATCAACTTGATCAACTCCTTCATATGATGCAATATCACCGGTATAGAAGGAAAGTTTCTCGTAACCATATCTACGTGCAAGATCATTGCACTTATTGATCACATCGTCCTTCAGGTCCAGACCAATGATACGAACCGGATATCCCTTTAACTCTTTCAGGTAGTGGTACATAGCAAATGTCAAATATGACTTTCCACAACCAAAATCAAGAATTACATTTTCTCTGGATTTATCCAGCTTCGGAAGGATATCCTCAATAAATTCCAAGAATCGATTAATCTGACGAAATTTGTCATATCGCGAATTTACAATTTTTCCATCCTTTGTTTGAACGCCCAGGTCAACAAGGAACGGAACTGCAGTTCCTTCTTCTATAATATAGCGTTTTTTACGGTTGTGAGATAAGCCCTTCTTCCATGCAGCTTCTAATTCAGAATTCTTCGCAGCTCCCTTCACTGTAGTTTCTGCTTTATTCTTTATTTTTACAGATGCTTTTCCTTTTTTACTAACAAGCAGCTGACCACTCCATCCCTCTGTCTCCACCTGAGCCTGTTTAAAAGAATGCTTCATCAGATCAGTCAGATATGAAACTGCTTCGTCCAATTCCAGGTTTTTGTGAAATGCCTGTTTGCCTCGAAACTCCTCTGCCTGAATCAAAACTTTTTCTCCTGAAAGGATTGGACGAACTTTCACTTTAAAAAAGTCATTTTTCTCATGCTGTCCGCTGATGACTGCAGACAATGGCTGCTCCTTGGCGAAGCGTTCAAATAAATCTCTGATTTCATTCTTCTCCATTATTTCTTTCCTTTCCAGCCGCGTCTCAACAGTTCCGGACAACTTTCCAGATGAGACGCATCGTTGAATCGATTCAAGATCACACGTCCATCATGTTTGAAGACCCATAATTCTGTAATTCCGCAGTTTTCCAAGTTTGTTGACAAAAGCGGTACACGAGCAAGATCCATCCTAAGATAATGAGCAACCAGGCTGCGGATCACACCACCATGGGTAACGATGGCAACAGTCTCGTAGTCTTGACTCATAATCTCCTTCATTACAGGAAGTGTACGTGACAATACATCGGATGCACATTCACCACCCGGATATGTAAGATCTTTTTCCATTTTTGATCTGGCACGAAGAAAATCTTCATAGCGATCCGCAATCACTTCATCAGAAAGTCCTTCCATATCACCAAAGGAGATTTCCTTCAGTTCTTCTCTAACCACTCTGGCAACCTTAAGTTTTTCATTGATAATATCTGCAGTCTCTACTGCACGGATCAAATTACTAGACCACACAGCATCGATCTGCTCCCCCAATAATCGTTCACCAAGAAGTTCTGCCTGTTTGCGCCCCTCCTCTGCCAACGGTACATCCACATTACAAAGCGGACTATTCTGTCTGCCGTGTCGGATTAATAATATTCTCATATCGATTCACCACTTTAAATACGGTGCATTTTTGTGAAGATTTCTTCTCTCTGGCACTTGATGCTCATTCCAAGTTCAGCACCGATTTCATCGAGACTATTCACCATTTCATCAAATGTTACATCCATCTTGCTACCGTCGATGATCATAAGCATATTAAAATACTCTTTAACGATCGTCTGGGAAATATCAAGAATATTGCTGTTGTGTTTGGAAAGATATGTACAAATAGCAGCAATAATGCCAACTGTATCCTTTCCCACGACTGAAATGATAACTTTGTCCATAGATTTTTCTCCTTTATTTATATCGTCAGAATCTCTGACATTTCATCCCTGTCAGCCACAGCCATGCGAAAATCAGAAGTGCAATATGGACAATCACCCATATCTACTTCCAGTCTGACAGTTTCAAAAGCCAGTTCCGGCAGGTTATTCTCTTTACTAAGATGCCCCAGCAATACATACTTCATCTTATCACTTAAAATACAATTCAAAAGTCGGCCCGCATTTTCATTGGAAAGATGGCCAAAATTACCCATGATCCTTCGCTTTAAATAATATGGATATGGTCCAGTTTCCAACATACGCAGATCATGGTTCGATTCCAAAAGAACCGCATCAAGATCCAACAGATGATCAATCGTATATTGATTATAATGACCAAGGTCTGTCGCAACCGCAACCGATTTATTTCCTGACTGAATGCGGTATGCAACCGGATCCGCTGCGTCATGGTCAATATGGAACGGTAAAATATCCAGATCTCCTAATGTCATCTTCACATCAGGTCGAAGTGGTTTTAACAGTTCATCCGGATATTCGCCCAAGCTTTTAACTTTACGGATCTCATCCAGTGTCCCTTCTGTCGCATAGATCGGAATCTCATATTTTCTTGCCAACACGCCTAATCCTTTGATATGGTCGGAATGTTCGTGAGTAATACAGATACCTGAAAGTTCTCTCGGCTTTAAGCCGACTTCAAATAAACCTTTTTCAATTCTTTTTGCACTGATTCCGGCATCGATCAAAATATGAGTATTATCAGTTCCGGCATAAATACAGTTTCCGCTGCTTCCACTGGCGATACTAACAAACCTCATGCCCAAGAATCTCCTTAATCTGCATTTCAGTCTCTTCTGCACTACCGTTATTGTCGATCACATATCCGCATCTTGCACGGTACTCGGCTTCCGAATCTTGTTTTGCAATAATACTCTCACATTTTTCTCTGGAATAACCGCGACTCTCCATCAAACGCTGTATTCGATTCTCTTCGGTCGTATATACATACCACATCTCATCAAAAAGTCCTTCCGGAGCTGTATCGAATACCGCAGCTTCCACGATTACCAGTGTCTCTTCGCACCGCAAGGCTTCCTCTTTGATGGTCTTCCATACCATCGGATGAATGATACTGTTCATCGTCTCAAGAGCCTTTGCATCGTTAAATATAATTTCCGCCAATGCCTTACGATCTACAGAACCATCTTCCAGAATGAATGATGTACCGAGTGCTTCTGTCACGCGTTTCAGCCCGTCCATCCCCGGCTCCATAAGATCATGTGCCACAAGATCTGCCAGAATGACTTTGGCACCGAATCTATTTCTTAAAATATCGAGTACACTGCTTTTACCGGCTCCTACGCCTCCAGTGATACCGATGATCTGTTTATTATTTTTATTCATGAATTATTTTGCCTCAAACCAGTTATTTCCGTCATGCATATCAATTTCCAGGTCCACCTTCATCTGAACAGCCTGACTCATTTCTTCTGCCAGGATCATTTTCACTTCTTCCAGTTCCGGAATAAATGTCTCGATCAGAAGCTCATCGTGCACCTGCAAGATCAGACGGGAATTCAGTCCTTCTTCGCGCAGTCTCTTATCAACACGGATCATAGCGATCTTAATGATGTCAGCTGCTGTTCCCTGGATCGGAGAGTTCATTGCAACGCGCTCGCCAAAAGATCGCTGCATGAAGTTAGCTGATTTTAATTCCGGTACCGGGCGTATGCGATTGAACATCGTCTTCACATATCCCAGCTCTTTCGCATCAACGATCAGATTATCCAAAAATGCCTTAACCTGCGGATATGTTTCAAAATATCGATTGATATAATCCAATGCCTCTTTTCTGGAGATACTAAGATCCTCACTGAGACCAAAAGCACTGATACCATAGACAATTCCAAAGTTTACCGCTTTTGCATTTCTACGGATCAAAGGAGTCACTTCCTCAAGCGGAACGTGGAATACCTGAGATGCCGTGATCGCATGGATATCCTGAGCACTCTTGTAAGCCTCGATCAATCTTTCATCATCCGACATATGTGCAAGTACACGAAGTTCAATCTGGGAATAGTCAGCATCCAGGAATACATAACCTTCCTTCGGAACAAATACCTTGCGGATTTCTCTTCCCAGTTCCATACGCACCGGAATATTCTGAAGATTCGGCTCTGTACTGGAAAGTCTGCCGGTTGCAGTGATCGTCTGATTAAACTTACTGTGAATCCTTCCATCCGATCCAATATATGCGCCAAGTCCCTCTGCATATGTGGAATTCAATTTTGTGTACTGACGGTATTCCAAGATCTTTTGGATTACAGGATATTCCGGTGCAAGTTTTTCGAGCACATCAGCAGCTGTCGAATAACCGGTTTTCGTCTTTTTACCGCCTTTGATCTGCATTTTTTCAAATAAAACTTCACCTAACTGTTTCGGAGAGTTGATATTAAATTCGCATCCTGTCATGTCCCAGATATCACGTTCCAGAACTACGATTTTTTCTTTTAACTTTTCTCCATAAGCTTTCAGTTCTTCTCTGCGAACAGCAATACCTTCTTCTTCCATATGATATAGTGCATAGATTAAAGGAAGTTCCATGGAAAGATATAACTCTCTCATCTCCTCAGACTCTAACCGTTCCATCAGTGGTTTACCTGCCATATATGCTATAAAACCAATGTAACCGGCACAAGTCTGAAATGCTTTTTCATCCTGTTCCCAGGCAGTAGCAAAGGTCATCTTCTTTAATAACTCAGCCTTTCCGGGAATTGTAAGTCCTAAATAATCTCTGGCAAGATCGTCATAATCATAACTGTCTTTTAACGGATTTAATAAGTATGCTGCAACACCTGCATCATAAACAAGTGTTTCATAGCTTAAATTCATAAACGGAAGCTGACTCTTAAGATCGAGAACCCAAACATTCCCATGTTTACAAAGGGCTTCCATCTGCTCCGCCAAATATTCTCCGGTCAAAAATCCGACTGACGGAAGTACATAGCCAGTCTCTTCACTAAAACAAAGAGCCAGACCGGAAACAACTCCCTGATCGATCAACAGCTGAGCACCGACATGATCCGCATTCTTAGCCTTTTCAAACAAGTCTCCGGCTTCGATCAGATCTGTCACGATCACAAACTCATGCTGCTTTGCTTCTTCACCTTTTACATGTGATCCAAACTTTGCCAACATAGATTTAAACTCCATGCGGCTCATAAACTCATACGCTTCTTTTGTATACAGATCTCCGATCTTCGCATCCTCCGGACGGAACTCGATCGGAGCTTCCGTGCAGATTTTTGCAAGTTTATATGAAAGATCTGCAAGCTCTCTATTTTCTTCCAGAGACTTTTTCGCTCTAGGCGGTTTTACTTCATCGATATGCTCATAAACCCCCTCGACACATCCATACTGCAAGATCAGATTGGTTGCGGTCTTTTCTCCAACTGATGGAACACCCGGAATATTGTCAGATGTATCACCCATCAATGCTTTCACATCGATAAATTGCTGTGGAGTCACCTGATATTCGCGCACAACATCGTCCGGATAATAATTATGAACCTCAGTTGTACCACGGCTGGTCTTAGGGATACTGATCTTAATATGAGTATCTGAAAGTTGTAACAGATCACGGTCACCGGAAACGATTGTTACTTCATATCCGTCCGCCTGCGCACGTTTTGCTGCTGTTCCAAGTACATCATCCGCTTCATATCCTTCTTTTGTCAGGATCGGAACTCCCATGGCACCCAATACTTCTTTCATAAGCGGGACCTGTTCATGAAGCTCCTGAGGCATCGGTTTTCTCGTTCCTTTATAATCTTTATACATGGTATGTCGGAATGTCGGTGCCTTTAAGTCAAATGCCACCGCGAGGTACTGCGGCTTTTCTTCCTCCAACAGCTTAAACAAAATATTTAAAAAGCCATACACGGCATTTGTATGAAGTCCCTCCGAATTTGTCAAATTCGGAACACCGTAAAATGCACGGTTCAAAATACTATGTCCATCAATCAAAACCAGTTTTTCCATGTTTCACCTACTTTATTTAGAAAAATAAAAATCCCATCTGATGCCAAACTCGAATCTGCAGCAGAACTGACACCAAAATTGCCATTGACATCAAAGTGCCAACTGCATATTTTGTCACCTGGAATGTAAAGAACCGCTGAATACGAAATGCGGAACTTTCCAATTTTCTCTGGAGATCGCCGACGATATCGTAGACTGCATCATCCTCGTCTAATTTTCTAAGACCCACATCTACCATATAATGAATTTCCAGTTCTTCCATGCAATTATCGCAGTATTCCACGTGTTCTAAAAAATCATCCAATTCATCCATATTAAGTTCATCCTTAATATAAGGTACTACTAGTTTTTCTGCTTCCCTGCAATTCATTATCACACGCTCCTTCCCGCAATCCACGTCATCTAGCATTAGGATATAAAAATCTAGTTTACATCATACACTAATTTTGAGTTATTTTCAACTGCAAAACCCCATACAAAAAGCCACAGACTAAGAATCCCCAGTCTGTGGCAAATAAACGTTAAAATATGTAATTAGATCTGTGCGAAGCCCATCTCAAGGTCAGCGATGATATCTTCAACGTTCTCAAGACCTACGGAAAGACGGATAAGACCCTCCGGGATACCAGCTGCTGCTAACTCTTCGGAAGAATACGGAGAGTGAGTCATGGAAGCCGGATGCTCGATTAATGTCTCAGCGTCACCAAGGCTTACTGCAAGTGTGCAGAGCTCTAAGCTATCGCAAAGTTTCTGACCAGCTGCTTTACCGCCCTTAACTTCGAAGGAGATCATGCCGCCGAAACCGCTCATCTGCTTCTTAGCAACTTCGTGGTTCGGATGGGACTCAAGACCCGGGAAGTAAACTTTCTCTACCTTCTCGTTAGCTACAAGCCACTCAGCTACTTTAAGAGCACTTGCGCAATGTCTCTGAACACGAAGCTCTAATGTCTTAAGACCTCTGAGAATTAAGAATGCTTCCTGCGGACCAAGTACAGCACCTGTCATATCTTTGAGACCAAAGAGACGAACCTGTGCCATAAGATCAGCCTTACCTACTGCAAGACCTGCGATAACATCGCCGTGACCGTTTAAGTACTTTGTTGCAGAATGAACAACAACGTCAGCGCCTAACTCGATCGGTCTCTGAAGGTACGGTGTTGCGAATGTGTTATCACATACAACTTTGATGTCAGCGTTGTAAGAATGTGCGATCTCAGCTACTGCTGTGATATCAGCAATCTTGAGGTTCGGGTTAGCCGGTGTCTCAAGGTATACCATAACTGTGTTCGGTTTTAATGCTGCTTTCACTGCCTCAAGGTCAGCTGTGTCAACGAAGGAAACCTCTACACCATAGCGTGTCATGCCATGCTCTAATAAAGCGTGTGTACAGCCGTAAAGTGTACCGTCAGCGATAACGTGTGCACCTGCGCGGCAGATTGTCCACATAACGGAAGAGATAGCGCCCATACCGGAGGAGAAAGCTACTGCAGCTTCACCACACTCAAGAGCAGCTACTTTTCTCTCGAGAAGATCTGTTGTCGGGTTGCCGAGACGGGAGTAGATATGACCATCTTCTTTCAGCGCGAAGCGGTTACCACCCTGCTCACAGTTATCGAATACGAATGTAGAAGACTGATAGATCGGTGTTGTTAAAACGCCATACGGATTCTTTCCAAGTACACCAGCGTGAATGGCTTTTGTTGCAAAGCCCATGTTCTTGTTTTCCATTTTGAAAACTCCTTTCGTAATTTCCCCACATAATTATGACGCAAATACTCTTTGCGCCAAATACACTTTAACACATATCATGAAAAAAAGCAACATACATTTGTATAATATTGACAATTAAAAAGGCAGATTGTTTCTGCCTTTTCGCCACTTTCACAATTTACCATGTGAATAAAAATAAAACGCCAAAAGCTTGTATACACAAACTCTTGACGTTAGTATGCCGGCAGCGAGACTCGAACTCGCACGAAGTCACCCCCGTCAGATTTTGAGTCTGATGCGTCTGCCATTCCGCCATGCCGGCAGGTCTTACAACCGATATGTAGTGTAACACATATCAATTAAATTTGCAAGTTATTTTTTGTGATATTGTCTACGCAATTCGACAGCTTATATTATCAATCAGTAATGCAAAAATATGCAGAAAAGGCATGGACTAATGTCCATGCCTTGAATATGCGTAATAAGGATCTGCAATTTATAAAGCAACCAGAACCATATCTTTTGCGATCTCCGGAAGCTCTTCGCTGTCCTTGGAAACGCTTAATACAAAGTTAACATTGTATTTTGCACTAATCTGCTCGAGATCAGCAAGTGTAGCTGTGAGGTCTTCACCCTCAAGGGAAGCTAACTTGATGAAGCTGTCGAGATACATAGCCTCAAGATCGTGATCCTGGGAAATGATTCCACAAACGAAGCCGATGAAGCCTTCAGCGTTATGTACCGGATACTCTGCTACGTTGATAAGACGGATCTTATTGCTGAGTTCGTACATGTGCTTAGCGCTCTTATCTAAATAAACGATAGAACCTTTAGCTTCTTTAACAGCTGTATTAGCCATATCTAATAAATATTTTGTTTTGCCTTTACCCTTTTTTCCTGCGATGATCTGCACCATAATGATCTCCTCCTTGAATTTATATAATTTGTATAAAAAGTCACTTTTGGCATGTTTTGATTATAGTCTATTTGCTCAAAAATTGCAACGATTATTTGTCAATTTTCGAAATAATCTCTGTCATGTCATCATATAGGGCATTTCTGCTGTCTGCTTTCATAATTACAGATGCAAATTCACGTCCGTCTTCTGTCCTGCTTCCCATGATCAGGCAATAACCGGCTGCCTGAGTAGTACCTGTCTTTCCGCCAAAAACAAACAACCCTTCCGGAGTCTCACATTTGCCATTCATGTAGTAGTTCCCTACTCCCCAGGAAGCAGACAATGGATTTCCTGTTGCATCAAAATAAGATGCATTGTGCGCATGAGCTCCGATGATCGTACGGAATACATCATATTTTAATGCTTCATTAAACATCAGATAGAGATCATAAGCAGTCGTATAATGTTCCGGATCTGTCAAGCCATTAGCATTTTTGAAATGCGTATTCGTTGCTCCAATGCGATAAGCTTCTTCATTCATCATCTTGACAAATTCATCAATGGAACCACCAATGTGAACTGCGATCGCATTGGCAGCATCATTACCGGAAGGGATCATCAGTCCATAGAGCAAATCTTCCAGGCTCATAACATCTCCCGGTTTTACACCGGCCATAGAGGAGCCGGATTCTGTAATGATCGCATCATCTGTAACTGTCACGAGATCATCAAGGTTTCCATACTTCAATGCAACAATCGCGGTCATGATCTTAGTGGTGCTTGCCGGATTCATACGATTCAACGCCGATTGTTCAAATACAACCTCTGTTCCGCCAATCTCGAATACTGCAGCAGCATCTGCAGTTAGAACTGTATCTGTATCATCGTTACCGCTGGCAACGCTAATATCATTCGCAAACGAACGCGAAAAACCGTCTGATCCGACTTCTTCAAGTTGAACCAGGCGATCTTCAAAACTATAGTGCTTTTCAAACGAAACCTGTTTCTGACAACCACATAAACCAAGTGTGACAGCCAGGATCAGAGGGATCATTCGAAATCTTATCTGAACATTTCTCTCCATTCCAAATCTCCACGATCAAGAGCTTTTACTAATAATTCTGCTGTAGCCAGATTAGTAGCCAGCGGAACATTGTGTGTATCGCAAAGCTTTACCGCTTTGTTAACGTCCGGCTCGTGGGACTTCGGCGCTAACGGATCACGCAGGAAAATAACAAGATCAATATCGTTATTCTCAATCTGTGCACCCATCTGCTGTTCGCCGCCCAAATGTCCCGGAAGATATTTATGGACAGTCAGGTTTGTTACTTCTTCAATGAGTTTACCGGTTGTTCCGGTCGCATAAAGATTGTGCTTACATAAAATTCCCTTGTAAGCGATGCAAAAGTTCTGCATAAGTTTTTTCTTGGAATCATGGGCAATTAGTCCTACATTCATAATGTTTCCTCCTAAAATTCCAGTTTACTTGGTTGGAGACCGACATTCAATACAAGGCCGACTCCTATATATAGGCTTACCAGCGAGCTTACGCCATAACTGATGAATGGTAACGGAAGTCCGGTGTTGGGAAACACACCCGTAGCAACTGCAATATTGGTAAAAGCCTGGAATCCCACAAGTGCTGCCATACCGGTACAAATCAATTTACCGGATATATCTTTTGCCTTTCCTGCCATACGAAGACATTCGTAAATGAACCACAGATATAATAGCAGAACAATCATACAACCTACAAATCCAAGCTCTTCTCCGATTACAGAGAAAATAAAATCCGTATGCTCTTCTGATAAGAAGTTTCCGTTTTTAACAGAAATGGCGGTATCATTAAACAATCCCTTACCATATAACTGACCGGAACCAATGGCCATTTCTGAGTTTTTCTGCTGCAGATCCAGATCTGCATACTTTTCCGGATTAATAAACGCCAAGATACGATTTACCTGATATGGACGCAAAAAAGGAACCATATTATGCTGCGCCAGATAAATGATCAGTGCTATTCCCGGAATTCCTACTGACAGGGCACCTATGATCCATTTATAACTGATCCCTGCAATATAGATCAAACAAAGAATAAATACCATGATCACAATACTGGTAGAAAGATCCGGCTGCTTCATAATTAACAGTAACGGAGCTGCGGCCAAGGCTGCGATCAGGAGCAAGATCAACGGTTGGTCGATCCTTTCCTGATTCTTTTGTAAGAACCAGGAAAAGAATACGATCAGACCGATCTTTACAAATTCGGAAGGCTGCAGTCGGCCTAACACAGGAAGTTCGATCCAACGCTGAGATCCTGTTCCTGCTCCGCCGAGCTGGCCCATGACAATAACTGCTGCTAAGATTCCAATACATGCAAGATAGATCAACACACTGAATCTTAAGATAAAACGATAACTGATCAGTGAAAGGATAATGGCGATCATCAATCCGCCAAATAAACCGATCAACTGTCGGTTAATGTATGAACGGTCTCCGCCTACTGCACTGTTGATTACCATCAGGCCTACACCGTTTAAGGCCAGTACAGAAAGCAGAATTTTAAAATTATAGTCTCTAAAATTGTATTCGGAAAGCATTTCTAACAAATCCCCTTGGTAAGAAGAATACGAACCGGAATACTGACATAAAGAACAGGTACCGATTCGGACCGATCCTCCACCTGTGTGATCTTTATCTCTAATCCTGTCGTATCAATTTCCATGTATTTTGAAATGGCTTTTATCATATCGTCTTTGATCATTTCAAGAATTTCCTGCGTACATCCAATGCGGTCTGCGATCAGAACAAACTGCAGACGCCTCTTCGCTATCGTGCCGGAATTCTTTTTGGTCAGGAATTCAAGAAGACGAAACAACGGCTACGCTCGTTTTAAACGTCCTGAAAATCTTGCAAAAAAACTGCGTTTCTTTTCCATATCCACAAGCGGTACCTCCTGACCAAATACACGTTTGCAAATATTAAGATAAGCTTGTCCGGATGCGGAATTCATACCCGCTAACGGTTCTCCTTGATTTGTAGAGATCACGATCTCCTCGTCATCAGGAATCGCACCGATCAAAGGAACCCCAAGGATATCCATCACATCTTCGATCGACATCATATCGCCGCGCCGCACCATATCCATACGGACACGATTCACGATCAGGTCGATCTTCGTGATCCCATCCGCTTCCAATAGACCGATGATTCGGTCTGCATCACGGATTGCTGAAACTTCCGGTGTGGTTACTACAAACGCACGGTCAGCACCTGCAATTGCATTTTTAAATCCTTGTTCGATCCCTGCCGGACAATCTAACAGTACATAATCAAATTCTTCTCTTAAATCATCGACCAGCTTCTGCATCTGTCCGGGAGTAACCGCGGACTTGTCCTTCGTCTGAGCCGACGGAAGTAAAAACAGGTTCGGATATCTTTTGTCTTTTATAAGGGCTTGCTTCATACGACAATTCCCCTCCACCACATCTACAAGATTGTAGACGATACGGTTTTCCAATCCCATGACAACATCCAGATTCCGCAGACCGATATCAGTATCGATCAAAACAACCTTGGCACCCATCATGGCAAGACCGGTTCCGACATTCGCAGAGGTTGTCGTCTTGCCTACACCCCCTTTACCGGATGTAACAACAATGACTTCACTCATAAGAATATCCTCCTGTATTCAGTTGTTTTTGTGCAAATTTGCACGAGTCTATTCATGACTCTATCAGTACTATTTTACATGAAAATCCGATAGTTTTCCAGTATTAAATAAAATTTAACGAAGTAAAAAAATTCTTTTTTATTCCTTCCGAACAAATTCGTCCATTTTCTACCAGAATCATCATTGGTCCCCTTCCCAGGAGTTTCCCACTCTTCGTTTTCTGGAAATTCATGTCGGAAATCTTTACCTGGTCCGGCGCCATTTCAAAAGCCACAACCACGGCATTACTATTTCCTGCTACGCCTGCGTGAACGGTGCCTTTCAGGCTGCCAAGGATGATCACATTCCCTTTAGCAGCAACCCTTGCACCATTTTCAATATCTCCGATGATGACGATACTGGCTTCCGATTCCAATACATCACCTGAACGGAGCGTTCCTTTATAAAACTGTCCGGTCGAAGAGGACAATTCCATCAATTTTTCATTGAGTGCTTTCTCGCATCGTTCAATCCGTTTTGCATCCGTATCGATCAGGCACAGAATCTCAATGCCGGAATTCTCCGTAATCGTATTGACAATCTGAAGTTCTTCTTTTGCAGTAAGTATTCTTCCTTCCAGGGTCAGTGTCATCTGTGCATTTCCCCAGAATCTCGCGGTCTCTTTAAATTTTATCTCCACCGCATGAATAAGTTCGTCAAAAGCAATCTCAGCATCCAGAATGACTGTCATTCCTGCTTTGTTTCCTTTGATCACAACTGAATCTCGCATGGAAGAAACTCCTTTCTGAAATTTAGTCACTGATCTCAACGTCGGAAACATTGAGAGCATGATTGTTTAAAATATAATCTAAATCCGTATAACCATAATAATAACGGTACACGTTCTTGGCTACCGTCGCTGCATTGGTAGATGTATAACCAAATGGAATATTGACTGTTACCGCAACTTCCGGGTTTTGATACGGTGCAAAGGAAACGAAAAACGCATGGTTTACTTTGTGACCGTTCTTAACCTCCTCGGCTGTGCCTGTCTTACCTGCAATATCGACTTCCAGATCACTGAAGATCTTTCTTGCAGAACCATCTGAAATTACTTTTCTCATACCACGCTGAACAACCGTCCAGGTAGAATCTGAAATATTAATCTCGGATCGAACTTCCGGAGTATAGTCCTCCAAAACACTGCCCTGAGAATCTGTCCTCTTATCTAACAGACTAAGATTATAAACAGTACCACGATTAGCCATCGCTGTAACGTAACGGGCAAGCTGCACATTGGAATATGAGTTGGTACCCTGACCAATGGAAGATGCTTCCGGTTTTTCCGTTGTCATCTGAGGTGTTTTCTCAGAAATCTCAATACCTGAGGTTTCATCCAAGCCAAACATTGACGCATATTTACGAATGATCTCAATACCATGACCCGGATCATAACTTCCATCTTGCGCAATGGAAAAACGATGACCCATCTCTGCAAAGAATACGTTGCAAGAGTTCATAATGCCGTGTTCCGCATCCAACGGTCCATGCATACCAGGATATACCCAACACTTTAAGTACGGAGAGATTTCCTGATATTGACCGACACAATTGATCTTCTCGCTCTGGCCAACGACCCCCTCTTCCAATGCCGCTATAGCAATGATCGGCTTAAAGGTTGAACCAGGTGCCTTTTGCGCCTGGGTCGCATTATTATATAATGGAAGAGACAAGTCATTATTTAACTTGCTGTAGTACTCCGCATCAACACTTCCGGAAAATTTATTATTATCATAACTTGGGTATGTGACAAGTGCACGAACTTCTCCTGTGTTAACATCTGTGATCACGCAACTGGCCGAACACGGATCCAGAGCCAGCTGAGCCGGAGTGATCTCCATCTCGGAAATTTTCTTTCGGATGAACTGGAATGCGTGCTCATCGCCGTTCTGTTCCAGAAGTCTTACTTCATTTTCATCATAAGCCAGTACATTCTGCGCATAGAGAGCCAGACAAAGCTCTTTTCCTGTTACAACTTGTTTATTGATCAAGTATCTATAAATTTTCTTTGCAAAGGCGGTATCGTTTTGCAGATCGTCCATCACATACTCAATGATCACTTCGTAAATCTGATCCGCATCGGAATAGCGAGACTCAATCAAAAGTTTCGTTGTATCGATCCAGCTCTCCGCAATTCCGGCATAAATGTAATCTCTAAGGCTGATCGTATCTGCCTTCCAGTTTTTATATGCATCCGAATTCTGATCGATCTTCGATGTCTGAATGATTCCGTCACTTACCAGGAATGAATAGATATACTGCATATATGCGAACATGTCTTCCGGAAGATCGATCAATTCCGTTGCCTGTTCGTTCATCAGCTCTGAACGGATCGCAGATGTTACATCCGTTCTCGCATTGCTGTATTTTGCAAAAATATTTTTTTCAACCTGAGAAGCTTCTACCGCTGAAAATGCTTTAACATCTAATACATTGTTATTGATCAGCTGATAATACGCGTCTTTTACCGGAATCGGAAGATTCGATGCCTTGTTATAGTCTGCCTCTGTCAGATCACGATTTACGAGCTTATCTGTAATGATACCCGCAAGCTGCTGCTCTAAAAGATGATATACACCTATCTGAAGATCCCGATCGATCGTCAAATATACATCATCGCCTGCCACCGGGGCTGTTTGATCTACAATTTCAATAATACGTCCCTGGCTGTCTACATACATCGTTTGAGAACCTTTTTGACCCTGAAGCTTCGTTTCCATGGAGGCTTCAATACCAATCTTACCAACCAGATCTGTCAGGTCATAATCAGGATTGACCGCCTGAAGGCTTTCTAGTTCGTCATCCCAAACTTTTCCGATATATCCGATGATCGGTGCAAAGTAAATGCTGTCATTGTATACTCGAATGGTCGACTTGTCGATACCAACACCTTTCAATTCCGCAGAATTCTCCAGTACATCTGTCATCGTCTCTTTACTAACATTCGTTGCTACCGTTGTGGACTCATATTTGCGATACGCGGTAAAACCCATGGTGTAACGAATATTGATGATTCCAAGAGCCTCTTCATCTGTGATCTCGATCAAATTTCCATCATCATCTTTCAGCTTATCCAAACCATAATAACTGACACGCTTTTCGAACATCTCTCTCGGAGTGATATCAGATGGATATTCCCCCTTTTCATCATCCAGCTCTGTTGTAGATCTCAGTCCATAGAAATCTGCAATAAAGCGTTTTCTGGAAGATTCACTTGTGGTTGTATAGACCATTTTTCCGGACGAATCAAAGCCGATTGAGAACTCTCCTTCAACTGCCTCTCCATGACGATATAAAATCCGCACAAGCTCCAGCAACATTCTGTTTCTATCGTTGCTCTTTGTATAATCACCATTATCCTGAATCGTAACATTATAAGATAGTTCATTATAAGCCAGTATATTTCCGTTTTTATCGTAAATATTGCCTCTGGTGCTATCCAGCTTGATTGTCTTCTCCGTCAGTGCCATGTAGTCTTCCTGATATTCTTCACCGCTGACAACCTGAAGATTAAAAAGGCGCACGACAAGAATCCCGAACAATCCGGTGAAGAATATGCTCAGGATAAATAATCTGGAAGCCAGAAGTTTCTTAATAAAATCTTTGAAAATTTCCAGTAAATCGTTATACAATCGTCGTGTCTCTCCTTTTTTCCATCTCTTCCAGTTTTCGGCTGATAAATAAGAACAGTCGATATACGATCAGAGTGGTTACAACAGTAAATATCGTTTCCGGTAAAATAATATTTACCAGATAATAGCCAAAACTAAGTCTTCCGCGCACTAAAAATCCAAATACATATAAATATAAATTGTAAGAGAATTCATTTAATACACAAAGAACCAATGGCAGTGTAATATAATCTTCATAATAATATTTCGTACAAATTCCGTTGACATACCCCATCCAGATATAAAACAAGGTATAAAATCCCAACGCTCCGCCTGAAGAAAGATCCAGAAGCAGTCCTGCAACCAGACCATAACAGATACCGGAGTTGCTGCCCCTGATAAATCCGAATGAGAAGATCAGGATCAGCAGCAGATTCGGATATACTGCAAGAAACGGAATCAGTGGAAACACACATGTCTGCACGATAAATGCAAGTACGATCAAAAGAAGATTGATTCCTATTCGTTTGATATTGTTATTCATTAATTTCAGGCCCCGCATCCTTTAAATCCGTGATTACTAATACTTCCTGAAGTCGATCAAACTGTGCGACCGGGATCACATATCCGGATTTTGTAAGGTTATCACTATAATCCACGGTAATGTCTGTTGCATATCCGATCAAAATTCCCGGAAGGAATTTACCGCTGATATTGGATGTTACGATCATGTCGCCATCTTTCACATCATCATCTTTTTCCATGTATCCGAGATTTAAACGTCCCTCATTATAAAGTTTCAGATCACCGGACACGATACATGTATCTCCGGACTGCTGCGCCATTGCGCTGACCTCACTAGAGTCATCAATGATAGAACGTACGGTTGCATAATTGGCTCCAACGTCTGTTACGATTCCAACAAGACCACCGCCTGCAATGACATTCATATTTTCTTTTATCCCATCTGCTGAACCTTTATCAATGCGGAACACAGAAAACCAGGAGCCTGTATCCTTCGCAATGATCCTCGCTCCAACTTTATTGTACTGCATATACTGAGTATCCAGCTCATACAGATTTCTGAGTCTTTCCAGTTCAAGCTGTTCTGCTCGAAGTCTGGTATTTTCCTCGGTCAGCTCATCGACACGCGCCTGCAGTCGTTCATTTTCTTCCAACGCAGTTTTTAATTCACGGATGTTCGTAGCTTCTTCGTAGATACTTCCGCCAACTGCATTGACTCCCGACTGGATCGGAACTAATACATATCCGACTGCACTTCGCAGTGGATTCAGCAAGCTGCCCTTTAAAGACGTAATACCGATCATACAGATACAAAATATTGATAAACCGATCAAAAAATATCTGGTATTTTTCATTGTTATAAAATTCCCCGTTCTTTTAAGCTCACATAGGAATTATCTCCTATAATGATGTGATCTAACAGCGAGATCCCGATCATCTTTCCGGCTTCTGCCACCCGTTTTGTAAAAAGGCAGTCATCGTTGCTCGGAGTCGGATCTCCGCTTGGGTGATTATGAAGTAAAATGACACTGGAACCACGAAATTTGAGTGCTTCAATATAAATCTCACGCGGAGTAGCCAACGATGCATTTACTGTTCCCTTTGAAATGTCAACATCCTTCATAAGTATATTCTTCGTATTTAGAATCAGCATTTTTAGAAATTCCTGTTCTTTGTGACGCATTTCCTCCATAAAATACTCAGCGATCACAGCAGGATTTCTGCATATCAGCTCACTGGTTACCTTTGCTGATTTCCAGATCCTCTTAGAAAGCTCTCCGATACAAGACAATTGGATCGCCTTAACCAAACCAATCCCTCGAATCTCCTGATAATCTGCCAGCGAGTGATGAAGAAGGCCGGGAAGTCCCGAAGGATTCCCCAGCTTCAATATTTCTTCAGCCAGGTCTCTGACTGATTTATCTTTGGTTCCGGTCCGAAGGATCACAGCCAACAGCTCTGCATCCGAAAGACTCTCCACACCGTACTCGACCGCCTTCTCATAAGGACGCTCCGATTCCGGTAATGATTTCATAGTTTTTCCGTTGTTTCGATCTTCTTTTTTGTAATTCATCCTACACCTGACCTTTCGACTCTCCAAGTACCTTTTGTCAGTGTGTCCTATGTTTTTACAGTAATCGATACACAAGAATGGCAATGATCACGCCAATGATGCTTGCCATTGTAATTCGGATCGTCAGACCAAATGTAATGACAAGAATTCCGAAGTTCAGTACCAACGGATTGTTGAGTCCAAATGCCTCTCCATAATTTAGCCAACTGAAACCAGGCACACCGGCTGCCATCTCTCCAATAAATCCGCCAAGCACGATTCCTGACAATAACAGCAACAGTAATGTCCAGGAGCTCTTACTTCTCATGACTACAACACCTCTATTCTAACATGTTTCAAAGTTGTTTACAACGCATGCACAAATATTTCACAATTTGCTTACAGTGTGATCAGACCTGCATCCAGCAACTTCTGTAAGGACATCAGGATACCAAGCTTTGCGTGATACCATGTCAGACCACCCTGGAAATACACTGCATACGGAGGTTTGATCGGAGCATCTGCAGAAAGTTCAATGGAAGAACCCTGCACAAAGGCACCTGCTGCCATAATTACATCCGAATCATATCCCGGCATTGCCCATGGTTCCGGTACAACATAGCTGTCTACCGGAGCTGCAGCCTGGATACCTTCACAGAATTTGATCACTCCTTCTGCTGTTCCGAAGGTAATCGCCTGAATGATATCATGACGGCTCTCTGTACTATTCGGAACAACTGCAAATCCTAGTTTCTCATAAACATTCGCTGCAAAGATCGCACCCTTTACCGCACCTGCCACCACAGTCGGGGAAAGGAATAATCCCTGATATAAAGACTGACTTACACCCAGGGTTGCACCAACTTCTTTACCTAATCCCGGAGCTGTCAGACGGTACGCTGCACGTTCAATGCAGTCTTTTCTTCCGACAATATATCCGCCGATCGGTGCAAGTCCTCCGCCCGGATTTTTGATCAGAGATCCGACGATCATATCTGCTCCTACATCTGTCGGTTCGATCGTCTCAACAAATTCACCATAACAGTTATCCACCATGCAGATCACATCCGGTTTAATCCCTTTGATAAAGGAGATCAGTTCTCCGATCTGGCTGACAGATAATGTCGGTCTTGTGTCATATCCTTTTGAGCGCTGGATCTCGATCAATTTTGTTTTTTCATTGATCGCTTTTTTGATATTTTCATAATCAAAGCTGCCGTCCGGAAGAAGGTCAACCTGACGATATGTAATACCATATTCTTTCAGTGACCCGATGGAATCACGGATTCCGATTACTTCCTCTAATGTATCATATGGTTTACCAACCGGAGAAAGGATCTCATCTCCCGGTCTTAAGTTTCCGGACATTGCAACTGTCAGTGCATGTGTACCGGAGATCAGCTGCGGACGAACTAATGCATCCTCTCCGTGGAATGCTTTCGCATATACTTCTTCCAATGTATCACGACCAAGGTCATTGTAACCATATCCGGTTGTCGCTGCAAAATGAACATCGCTGACACGTGCATCCTGCATTGCCTTGATCACTTTTATCTGATTATATTCCGCTGTAGCATCAATATCAGCGAATCGTTCTTTTAAAGACTCTTCTACTTCTTTTGCATAGTTCAGGACTTTCTCAGAAATACCAAGCTGTCCGTACATCATTGTCATATCCATGCTTTTTCTCCTATTCTATAATCCCATGCTCTTTTAAATCCTCTAACATCCAGCAAAGGATCCTCTCACGATCAAATCCAAAGTTCTCCTGCGTTACCCAGGTCACCTCTTTTTCTCGTTTAAACCAGGTGAGCTGACGCTTTGCAAAATGTCTGGTATCACGTTTTAAAATATAAACCGCTTCCTCCAGACTTAATTCTCCATTCAGGTAATCCAGGATTTCTTTATATCCAAGCCCCTGCATGGACACCATGTCTCTGGTACAACCCATAGCTTTTAAATGTTTGACTTCTTCTTCAAGTCCTGCTTCTAACATTTTATCGACACGAAGATCAATTCGCTCGTAAAGGGTTGCACGATCCATATTCAAAACATAGTATGCGAAATTGTAAGGAGACTCTTTTTGGCGTTCCTCTTCATTGTGCTCGGAGATTCTTTGACCTGTTTTCTTATAAAATTCCAGTGCACGGATCACACGTTTTACATTATTGGCGTGAATTGCTTCTGCAGATGGAGGATCCACCTCACGAAGCATCGCGTGAAGCACTTCCGCTCCCTGGTCGTTGGCCAGTTCTTCCAGCTGATGACGATACTCCATATCTCCATCATTGTCTGTAAAATCAATATCATATAATAATGCCTGAATGTAGAATCCGGTTCCTCCTGCCACGATCGGAATGTGACCGTTGGCGTAGATTTTCTGCATCGCTTCTTTTGCCATTTCCTGGAATGTAACTACATTAAAAGCATCTTGCGGATCTAAAACATCGATCAGATGATGAGGGACACCATCCATCTCTTCCACCGTCACCTTTGCAGAACCTACGTCCATATGACGATAAACTTGCATAGAATCCGCACTAATGATCTCACCGCCGATCCTCTTTGCCAGTTCTACAGACAGTGCCGTTTTTCCGGACGCAGTCGGTCCGGTTAATATAATCAAAGGCTGTTTCATTATACAATCCTCTTAAATTTCTTTTCCATTTCATGTTTGCTCATGGCAATGATCGTCGGTCTGCCGTGAGGACAAGTATATGGATTATCCAAGTGCAGCAGCTGATCGATCAGTTCATTTGCCTCTCGATCTGTCAAACGATGGTTTCCTTTTACTGCCGCCTTGCAGGACATTGTTGCAATTCGGTTGTAAATGGTCTCAGAAGCAGTTCCCATGTTTTCTTCTGTCAAACCATCCAGCATTTCCAAAAGCAATTCTTTCTTCGCAAGCGAAAAGAGATTATCCGGAACTGCCCGAACTGCGTACTCATTTCCGCCAAAATGCTCGATTTCAAATCCGATATCGGTAAATATGTTCATATGACGCTTCAGGAGATCTTCTTCCTGCATGGAAAGCGTCAAAATGATCGGCGGACTAATAAACTGTGAGGTATATTCTCTGGACTTCAGAGAAGCAAAGTTCTTCTCAAACAATACCTTTTCATGAGCCGCATGCTGATCGATAATATATAGATTATCATTGAATTCAACCAGCCAGTATGTATCAAATAACTGACCGATCAGACGATGACGAAATCTTGCTTTTTCTGACAACAGGCGGTTGTCAAACATTTCCATCTGTTTCAGTTCCGGTTTTGGCTCTGGCTTTTGAACCACTTTTATCTCTTGATTTAGTTCCTGCACAGGCTTCTGGAACAATTTATCCTTTAGAATGCTTTCAGATTCTTGATGAGATTTTACAGGTCTCACAGTCGGTCTGTTCGGAGACTGCACATAAGATGGAACCGGAGTTTTAGGTTTCTCCGGATAAGGTGCCCGCGACTCACTGATCCCAAGTACTTCTCGACGTCTAGTCTCAAACGGTTCCGGTGCACGATGTTCCTCTTTTTTCATGGAAACTGTAGTTTCTAATTTTTTCGCAACGGATTCCGGAACGAGAACTTTTACTTCTGACTGTCGCTCGTTTCCAAGCGTCACCTGAGGGATCAGTTCCTTTCCACTAAGTGCTTCCGCAATTGCCTGCTGGATCACCCGGTACATCGTCTCTCCATCTTTAAATCGAAGCTCCATTTTCGACGGGTGAACATTCACATCGATATATTCCGGCTCAACCTCGAAATGAAGCATTGTAAACGGATACTTGTGCTGCATCATATAACTCTTATATCCGTCCTCGATGGCCTTGGAGATCAATGCACTCTTAATATATCTGCCATTAATAAAATAATTTTCAAAGTTACGGTTTCCGCGTGCGATTACCGGTTTCCCGATAAAACCGGTCACACGAACAACCTCATGTTCAATCTTTAACGGAATGAGATTGGCTGTGATCTCTCTTCCGTAAATCGTATAAATAATATCTTTCAGATTATGATTACCTGAAGTATGTAATTTGTTCTGATTATTAACGATCAAACGTATAGAAATCTCCGGATGAGAAAGTGCGATCTTCTCAACCAGATCCGCCACATGGGATCCCTCCGTCTGCGCTGTCTTTAAGAATTTTCGTCTGGCCGGCACATTAAAAAACAGGTTTCTGGAAATAAATGTGGTTCCGTCAGGAGCACCAACTTCCTCCAGTCCTTTTTCCACACCGCCTTCAATCTGATAACGAGAACCGGTCAGACTGTCCGCTGTCTTTGTTATCAGTTCGACCTGAGACACTGCCGCAATACTGGAAAGTGCCTCTCCTCGGAAACCAAGAGAGGAAACCGTAAGAAGATCTTCAGCCGAACGGATCTTACTAGTCGAATGACGCTTAAATGCCAGAGATAATTCCTGTTTCGGAATTCCGCATCCATTATCTGTAATACGGATGAATCCGATACCGCCTTCACGGATTTCTACGGTAATTGCAGTCGCCCCCGCATCAATCGCATTTTCCATCAACTCTTTTACAACAGAAGCCGGACGTTCAACTACTTCACCGGCAGCGATCTGGTTGATCGTATTCTGGTCCAATAACTGAATTGCCATTCCCATGGTCTCCTTTCTTCATTTCTATAGCCTGATCGACTACCAACGATTTTTCAACTTCGTCTGCAGACGATATAATGTATTTAATGCATCGATCGGTGTCATGGTCGAAAGCTCCAGTTCACCGAGTTCTTTGATGATATCATCATCTTTCACAGTATCGAAAATGGATAACTGATTCAGATCCACTTCGTCCGGTTTCGCTACTGCTTTTCTCTGCGTCACATTTGCTGACATTTCTGCAATTTCCTTCGCGTGAGCCGTAATATCTGCACTGGATAATTCTTCTACCAGCTCTTTGGCTCTGCGAATGACAGAATCCGGTACACCCGCCAGTTTTGCAACCTGAATACCATAACTCTTGTCAGCGCCGCCTTTTACGATCTTACGCAGGAATACAATGTCGTCGCCCTGCTCTTTCACCGCGATACAATAGTTGTTTACACCACTGATCGTACCTTCCAGTTCTGTTAATTCATGATAATGCGTTGCAAACAATGTCTTTGCTCCGAGGAGCTTTGTATTACTGATATGTTCGATCACTGCCCAGGCAATGGAAAGACCATCGAATGTGCTGGTTCCTCGACCAATTTCATCCAATACAAGTAAGCTGTTCTTTGTCGCATTTCTGAGAATATTGGCTACCTCAGTCATTTCCACCATGAAGGTACTCTGACCGGATGCCAGATCATCTGATGCACCGACTCTGGTAAAAATACGATCACAAATTCCGATATTCGCCTCATCCGCAGGCACAAAACTACCGATCTGAGCCATGAGCACGATCAAAGCAGTCTGTCTCATATAAGTTGATTTACCTGCCATGTTAGGACCGGTAATAACAGCAATTCTGTTTTTACCATTATCCAGATATGTGTCATTGGATACAAACATATCATCACGGATCATCTTCTCAACTACCGGATGTCTTCCGTTTTTGATATTGATGATTCCCTTTTCGTTAATTTTGGGTTTTACAAAATTATTCCGCATTGCTACTGCAGAAAGAGATGTGAATACATCAATTCCCGCGATCGCCTTTGCTGTACTCTGAATACGAACCACTTCAGCTGCAATCGTATCACGCACTTCACAGAACAACTCGTACTCCAACGTATAAAGACGATCTTCTGCTCCCATGATCACATCTTCCAGCTCTTTTAAGCGGTCTGTCGTGTAACGCTCCGCATTGGTCAGGGTCTGCTTACGAATAAAATAATCCGGTACCAGATCTTTAAAGGAGTTTGTTACCTCAAAATAATAACCGAATACTTTGTTGAACTTCACGCGAAGGTTCTTAATACCCGTTTTATCGCGCTCCTCTGCTTCCAATGCAGCCAGCCAGCCCTTACCTTCCGTCTTTGCCTGACGATACTTGTCTGCCTCTTCGCTGTATCCGTCTTTGATCATATTTCCTTCACGAACCGTGATCGGCGGCTCTTCCACGATGGATCGATCGATCAGATCATGCAGATCCTGAAGCGTATCAAGATCATCGTGAATGCTCTTCAACAGATCACAAGAAAATTCTCCAAGAAGACTCTTAATATGCGGAAGCATTGCAAGAGAATTCTTAAATGCAAGAAGATCCCTTGGATTGGCAGTTTTATAACTGATACGTCCGATGAGACGCTCCATATCATAGATGGCATTCAGATATTCTCTGATCTCCTCACGGGAAATAAAATTCATATTCAGTTCTTCAATCGCAGTCTGACGTCGCTCAATCTCACTTTTTGACACAAGAGGCTGCTCGATAAAGGTGCGCAGCATTCTGGCACCCATGGCAGTCTTGGTCTTATCCAGTACCCAGAGCAAAGATCCTCGTTTCTGCTTTTCACGAAGCGTCTCTACCAGTTCCAGATTACGTCTGGTAGAAGTATCAATGATCATGTACTGTCCGGTCGTATACGGAGTCAATGTAGTTAAATGAGACAGATCATTCTTCTGTGTTTCATATAGATACTGAAGCGCACAACCACTGGCAAGCATACCGTTTTCATAGTCTGCAAGACCAAGCCCCTCCAGACTCATGACCTTAAAGTGCTCTTTCAAAACTTTCCTGCATGTGTCATCGGAAAAGAATCGACTGTCCAATGCACTGACTGTCAGCTGATATCTGTTTTTCATCTCATCGATATCGAGACCGGACATCATCAGAGCCTCGTTACAGATCAACTCAGAAGGAGTAAATTTATTAATCTCATCTAAAAACAGGCGTTCACTGGCAACTTCAGTCACAAAGAAATCACCGGTTGTAATATCAACCGTAGCAATACCGTAACTGTTTCCAATATAAACAACTGCCATCAGGTAATTGTTTTTTGTTTCATCAAGCGCCTGTGCACTGGTGATCGTACCCGGAGTCACAATACGGATGACTTCACGTTTTACGAGTCCTTTTGCCATCTTAGGATCTTCCATCTGCTCTGCGATCGCAACTTTGTAACCTTTTTGAACCAGTCGCGCCAGATATCCTTCGACAGCATGATAAGGAACGCCACACATCGGTGCGCGTTCCTCAAGTCCACAGTCTTTTCCTGTCAGTGTGATCTCCAGTTCTCTGGCAACGGTTTTCGCGTCTTCAAAGAACATTTCATAAAAATCTCCGAGACGATAAAATAAGATGCAGTCTGGATGCTGCTGTTTCGTCTCGAGATATTGTGTCATCATTGGTGTCAGTGCCACGTTTTACCTCGCTTACTCGACCATAGTTCCCATAAAGTAGAAGCCTTTCGCTTCATCCAGGGAAACCTTCACAATTTTACCGATCAAGGAAGCATCTCCCTTGAAATGAACCACTGTGTTATTAGAAAGTCGTCCGGTTACGAATCCAGGCTCATGTGTATCCAGATCTTCAACCAGAACATCCTGAACCGTATGTTCATCGCGAAGAATTGCCTCCGCTGCAATATCCTGAACCTCTTTTAACAGACGGTCGAAACGATCTTTTACCACATCTTCCGGAACCTGATTTTCCATAGAAGCAGCCGGAGTTCCTGTACGTTTGGAGTAAATGAATGTAAATGCACTTTCATAACGCACTTTTCTTACCACATCAAGAGTCTCCTGGAAATCCTCTTCAGTTTCTCCCGGGAAACCAACGATAATATCTGTGGAAAGTGCGATACCCGGAACCGCTGCACGAAGCTTGTCTACTAATTCAAGATAACGCTCCTTTGTGTATCTGCGGTTCATAATATTTAAAATTCTGCTGCTTCCGGACTGCAGCGGTAAGTGGAAATGCTTACAGATCTTCTTGGAGTCCTTCATTACTTCAATAAGCTCATCAGAAAGATCCTTCGGATGAGAAGTCATAAAACGAATTCTCTCCAGACCTTCGATCGCCTCAATACGGCGAAGAAGTTCCGCAAAAGAAATCGGATTCTTTAATGTCTTTCCATAGGAGTTTACGTTCTGTCCTAGAAGCATAACCTCTACAACACCATCAGCAACAAGTCCCTCGATCTCTTTCACGATATCTTCCGGATTTCTGCTTCTTTCACGTCCTCTTACATACGGAACGATACAATAGCTGCAGAAATTGTTACAGCCAAACATAATGTTGACGCCGGATTTAAACGGATACTTTCTCTCGATCGGAAGGTCCTCCACGATCGCGTCAGTTCCCTCCCAAATATCAACAACCATCTTCTTAGAATAGAGACGGTCAAATAAGAGCTCTGCGAGTTTGAAAATATTGTGTGTACCAAACACAATATCAACGTGACGATAGCTTTTCTTGATCTTCTCAACAACCGTCGGCTCCTGCATCATGCATCCGCAGAGTGCGATCATCATATCCGGATTTTTTCTCTTGACACCATTCAGATAACCGAGTCTTCCATATACTTTTAAGTTCGCATTTTCACGAACCGTACATGTATTGTAAAGAACAAAATCTGAATTTTCATCTTTGCCCTGCACGTAACCAACTTCCTGTAAAATACCAAGAAGTTTCTCGGAATCACGTGCATTCATCTGGCATCCGAAGGTGGAAATAAAGCAAGTTAACGGACGTCCTTTTTCCGCTGCAATCTCTGTAATTCTTGCTTTAACAAACTCCATAAAATATTTTTGTCTGGCCGGCTCAGTCGCCGGAGCCATTGCTTTTATCTCTTTTATATTCATAGCAACACTTCTCCAATTTAAACTCTATCGAGTATTATAAACGCACGGAAACAAAAAAGCAAGAGCCTTGTATTCATGCAGAATACAAAGCTCTAAAATTCTTCAATATAAATTATTTGCGGATCTGACCGTTACCGTAAATAATATACTTTGTAGATGTCAGTGCCAACAATCCCATTGGTCCGCGAGCATGAAGTTTCTGTGTACTGATACCAATCTCCGCGCCAAAACCAAACTCAAAACCGTCTGTAAATCTTGTGGAAGCATTGACATAAACAGCTGCTGCATCTACTTCATTCAAGAACTTCTGTGCGTTGTCATAATCGGATGTAATGATCGCCTCAGAATGTCCTGTATTGTACTTATTGATGTGAGCGATAGCCTCGTCCACAGAATCTACGATCTTACATGACATGATATAGTCCAGATATTCTGTTCCCCAGTCCTCTTCTGTCGCTTTAACAAACTCCGGAATGATCGCACATGCGTCTTCATCTGCACGGATCTCCACCTGTTTTTCATCCAAACGTTCCTTCATCAGTGGAAGGAAAGCATTGGCAATGCTTCTGTGGATCAGTGTAGACTCACAAGCGTTGCAGACACCGATCCTCTGTGTTTTTGCATTGAACAAAATCTCAAGAGCCATATCAAAATCTGCACTCTCATCCACGTAAATATGACAGTTACCTGTACCTGTTTCAATAACCGGAACTGTACTGTTCTGAACCACAGAACGGATCAAACCGGCTCCGCCTCGCGGGATCAAAACATCCAGATAACCATTCAGTCTCATAAACTCAGTTGCAGTCTCACGGCTGGTATCGGAAAGAAGCTGGATCGCATCCTCCGGAATATCGCACTTCTTTAATCCGTCACGGATGGCATCTACAATCGCCTGATTAGAATGGATCGCATCGCTTCCGCCACGTAAGATTACTGCATTACCGGTCTTAAAGCACAGAGCAAATGCATCTGCTGTAACATTCGGTCTTGCTTCATAAATAATACCGATAACGCCAAGCGGTACTCGCTTCTGACCAACCATCATTCCGTTCGGACGCTGTTTCATCGATATCACTTCACCGATTGGATCCTCCAGACCAACAACCTGACGCATACCTTCTACAACACCATCAATTCTGGAGGATGTTAACAAAAGGCGGTCAACAAGTCCCTGAGCCATTCCTTTGGCTTTCGCATTTTCAATGTCAATCGCATTGGCTGCTAAAATCTTATCCTGCTGATCTAAGATTTCCTGAGCCGCTGCCAGTAATCCTTTATTCTTTTCTGACGATCCCATCTTTCCTAACAGAAAAGAAGCATCCTTTGCTTTCTGACCAATCACTCTAAGTTCCATAAGACTCTCACTTTCTCTTTACTTGCAGAAAAATGAACCATTTTCA
>JAZRLX010000200.1:0-10213 GCA_045647085.1 Pilosibacter sp. | reverse complement strand
ACGAATGGTCTTTGCCAGATCTTCTGTTTCATGAGGGTTCATACCGGCTGCCGGCTCATCTAACAGAAGTACTTTCGGGTTTGTCGCGAGTGCTCTGGCAATCTCTAACTTACGCTGTTTACCGTACGGAAGGTTGCATGCGAGGCTGTTGCGTTCTTCTTCCAGATTAAAGATACGGAGCATTTCTTTTGCTTTTTCACGCATCTCTTTTTCTATTTTAAAATGACGCGGAAGACGCAGTGCAGATTCGATCACACTGCATTTATATTCCGGACGATTCGCCAAGCCAACCATAACATTACGGATAACCGTCATATTGTTGAACAGACGAATGTTCTGGAAGGTTCTCGCAATACCTTTGTGATTGATCTTGTCCGGAGACATGTATTTGATCTTCTCTCCGTCCAGAAAATACATTCCGGTTGTCGGTTTGTATACACAAGTCAGAAGGTTGAACAGTGTAGTCTTACCTGCTCCGTTCGGTCCGATCAGACCGTAAATCTGATTTTTCTTAATGCGGATATTTACATCCTGAGCTGCTTTTAAGCCGCCGAAGGAGATACCGAGATTTTTTGTTTCAAGAATATATTCTGCCATTATTTTTCTCTCTCCTTCTCAATCATAGTAAAGTCCTGCGGTTTCATATCGATAGATAAAATCTCATCCATGCTGATCTTGGTCGGAACCACATCCCATTTCGCTTTATCATCTTTGATATGAGCCGGATCCAGTCTGCGTTTGAGGATCTTATCAAGAAGAACACCGAAGTTATATTTGTTACGGAATCCTTTTAATGCAGGAGCGTTGTTGTAAACAACGATCAGGATCAAGATCAGGGAATACAGTAAATTCTGCAGAACTGCCATCTCACCTGTGAGGATCGTAGCCAGTTTCGCATTTAAGTATGTGATCAGTGTTGCTGCAAGGATAGAACCATTGATACTGCCCATACCACCGAGAACAACCATAACTAGGATCTCGATAGAATAGTTATAACTGAACTTGGAGCTCTGAACCACATAGTTGCTGTAGCTGTAAAGAACACCTGCCACACCTGCAAAGGCTGCGGACAGAATGAATGCTAACAGTTTGTACTTTGTAACGTTGATACCTGTCGCTCTGGCAGCGATCTCATTATCACGGATGGCTGTGATCGCACGACCGTGTTTGGAACGAATGAGGTTCTGGGAAATCGCCAGAGTTACAAGCACTAACACAAATGCGATCAGGAACAGATAGTTCTTATCGAATCGCGGAGTATCCAGACCCAGAGAGCCGCCAAATGTGCTGTCAGAGGAGTTCTGGAACAGAGATTTCACGATCTCACCAAAAGCGAGTGTTACGATCGCCAGATAGTCACCGCGAAGTCTCAATGCCGGGATACCGATGATCACACCACAGAGAGCTGCTGTTCCGCAGCCGGCCAAAAGTGCGATCAGCAATGTCACGATCCCATTACCAAGGGACGGGATCAGAAGTGCTGCCACTTTACCGCCAAGGTAAGCACCCACACACATAAAACCTGCATGGCCGAGAGATAACTCTCCGAGGAAACCAACAACCAGAGAAAGAGAAACTGCCAGAATGATACTGATCGCGATCTTCTCCAGCAAGAATAACATGGAGTTATCAAAACGTACGCCTGCAAATGTAAGAATGGCGAAAATAATTGTCATTAAACCAATCACGATGTAATTGGCATAGTGATGAAGTCTGATCTTTCTTAACATTATACTTTCTCCCTCCTTTTCTTGCCCAGGAAGCCATTTGGTTTCACAAGCAGAATGAGGATTAAAATAGAGAACTCAATCGCGTCTGTGTACGGTGCGATCGCAGTGATCTTATAAGAAATGCTCTCGATCATACCAAGAAGGATACCGCCAAGCATCGCGCCCGGAATGGAACCGATACCGCCGATAACGGCTGCTGTAAAGGCCTTGATACCAGGCATCGCACCTAACGTACTGGAAACGCTCGGTGCCTTTAACAGATAGAACATACCCGCCAGTGCTGCAAGAGCAGAACCAATCGCGAATGTGATCGTGATAATGCTGTTAACATTGATACCCATCAGCTGTGCTGCACTTCTGTCCTCAGAAACTGCGATCATCGCACGACCGATACGTGTATACTTAACAAACATTGTCAGGACGACCATGACAACAAATGTTACACCAAGCGTTACCAGAGCAGAAATCTGGATCGTGGCTCCAAACATCTTAATAACGCCGAATTCATATACGGTCGCCATCTTCGGTGCGGAACCGAAAATAATCTGAGCAAGGCTCTGAAGAAGGTTGCTGACACCAATTGCGGTGATCAGAACTGCCAGAGGTGAGGCACCTCGTAACGGTTTATAAGCCACTTTCTCGATGCAGATTCCGAGGATCACGCAACCGATCACGGCCATAACAATTGCAAGAATTGGATTTTTCGTTGCCAAAAATACATAAATGATATATCCGCCGACCATGATAATATCACCATGGGCAAAGTTTAAAAGCTTTGCGATACCGTATACCATTGTGTAACCCAGCGCGATCATCGCGTAGATACCGCCCAGGCTAAGACCATTGATTACTGTTGAAAAAATAACTTCCATATTTTATCCCAACTTGTCATAATATTTTTTTGTTTTTTCCACATAATATATATAGAAAAAACACCAATTTGTTCGATTCCCTAAAAATAACACAATGTACATAACGGCTTTTCAGCCATTATGTACATGTGTTGCAAACTATGTTTGATTCAATCTTAGTTAGCGTCTTTGATTACGTACTGGATCGCAGTTTTGTTTACGTAGCCTGTAGAATCCCAAGAGATGCTGTCGCCTGTAACTGCGTTTGCTAATGTATAACC
This sequence comes from Pilosibacter sp., assembly GCA_045647085.1. Classification (GTDB taxonomy): domain Bacteria; phylum Bacillota; class Clostridia; order Lachnospirales; family Lachnospiraceae; genus Pilosibacter. The sequence goes on along the minus strand of JAZRLX010000200.1, from coordinate 7,351 downwards.
GCCTGTGAACTGTGCTTTCAGGATCTCGCAAAGCTCAGATGCACCGATTGTAACCGGGATCTTCTTGCCTTCTGCGATTGCTTTTTCCATAGCACCGTAGATTGCATATACGCTGTCATAAGCAGCTGCGCCGAACTGGTTAAGTGTGCCTGCACCGTATTTCTCTACATATTTGTCGATGAACTCTTTTGCCGGACCGTCTGTAGCTTTGGAGTTGAAGTGGGACAGCATTGTAACTGCCTGCGGGATCGCTGTGATATCAAAACCTTCGATGTTGTCGATACCGTCGAAACCATCACAACCGTAGTAAACTGCATTTGCCGGGATTGTGTCTTTCGCCTGTGTCATGAACAGAGAAGCCGGTGTATAGTATGTCGGCATGAAAATGAATTCACACTCTTTGAGTGTATCGATCTGTGTGGAGAAGTCTGTGCTGTTCGCATCAGAGAAGGATGTCTCAACTACAGTTACGCTTGCGTCTAAGTTCGCTTTGAACTGATCGTAGATACCTTTGGAGTAAGCCTCATCGGATTTGTACATAACACCGATTGTTTCGCCTGCAAAGTTTGCGTTTACGAACTCTGCTGCAACTTTACCCTGGTTACCGTCTGCGAAGCACATCTGGAAGCCGTTCGGGTTTGTCGGGATCGCGTCACCGGAAGCGGACGGAGTTAAGAAGAATACATTGTCTTCTGCGGACAGATTCTTGAACTCAAGACCCGGAGCTGTTGTAACTGTACCAAGGGAAACCTGCATACCACCCTCTAATAAGGAGGAGTAGTTTGTGGAAACTTTAGTTGCATCATGCATATCGTCAGTTGCTACAAATTTGAACGGAATACCATTCAGACCACCTGCTGCGTTGATCTCATCAACTGCGAGCTGTGCTGCATTAGCAACTGCCTGACCATACATTGCTGCACCACCTGTAAGCGGGCCGGATACGCCGAGAACATATTCTTTGTTGTTAGCTGTGTAGCTGTTCTGTGTGCTTCCGCCGCCACAACCGCTAAGGGATGTTACGCAGAGCGCTGCTGCGAGAAGGAGTGCGAGTTTTTTCATCTTTTTCATAATTATTACCTCCGAATATTTCAATTAAGCACTATGTTAAAACTAATTGTTCAAATTGTCAACTACTATTTTAACGTTTTAATCTGAAAAAGTGCATATTTTTTTCTTTTTATACGTTTTTAGTGTATATTTATTACGCCAAAACACAAAATCTTTCGTTCTGTTGATTGACGAGGCCATCTCCCCACATTATAATACTCCGTATATTTTATTTTCGGAGGTACCCTATGATCTTATATTTTTCTGCAACCGGTAACACGGAATTTATTGCAAAAGAACTTGCCCGGCGTCTGGACGATGAGTGTATCAATCTGCTTGAACGTGTCAAAACCCAGAATCACGCCCCTCTTCATTCAGAAAAGCCCTTTATCATCTGTGCTCCGGTCTACGTGTGTGAAATGCCGATGTTTATGAGCAAATATCTGAAAGAACAAAACTTTACCGGAAGTAACGATGTTTACTTTATCTTTACCAGCGGCGGCTATTGCGGCATTTCCGGTGTCCTTGCTGAATCCATGTTCAAAAAGAAGGGCATGACCTGTCACGGATACGCAGAGTTTAAAATGCCGCGAAACTATGTTGCCAATGACCATTATCCAATGCAGCCAAAAGAGGAAGTTGAAACAAGGATTAAAAATGCTTACCGTCAGTTAGACAATGTTGTTTCTACGATCCGTTCCGGCGGTAAATTAACTGCCAGACATGTGCAGCTCTGGGAAGTCCTGGTCACAGTTCCATTTACCCCTGTCTGGTGCAAATACAAACTGACTGCAAAGGATTTTTACGTAAAAGATTCTTGCATCGGATGTGGAAAATGTGCAAAACTTTGCCCGCTCAACAATATTAAACTGGCAGATAAGAAACCGGTTTGGAGTGATCATTGTACACACTGTATGGCGTGTATCGGAAACTGCCCGGTTGAAGCCATTGAATATGGTACGATCACCCGGAACAAAGAACCATACAACTTCGGCAAGTATCGTTATGTTGTAGAAGATCAAAATAAAAATTAGTACATAAAAATGCCCACAGGAAAGAGACTTGCTTTCTCTGTGGGCATTCGCTGTTAAAGTGATCCCAAAAAACTCTTATTTCTTACAGTAAACGGCAATTGCCTCACTGACAAATGCAGCTGTTCCATCTGCGTGTTTATCGATATTGTTTTTAAATCTTTCGTCAGCCACATACATCTGGCCAAGCCCAAATAAAATCTCCTTTGTGCAAGTGTAGTAATTATCCGTAATATGATCCTGCAGTTTCTTTGCAAGCGCCTGTACTTCCTCTGCGTCCGGATCTGCACCATCTTTCATACAGTGTGCAAACTCGCTGAAAATGAGATTCATTTCGTCAACGAGTCCCCCCCACTTATCTTTCCCATAGTTCTTGGTTTTCTCTGCGTGCTCTTTGTACGCGTCTGTATTTCCCCAACGCTCCTGTGCTTCCGCCTTGTATGTTTCAAAGGCCTTGTTGTCAAATGCTTCCATAACATTTTCTCCTTTCATAGCACTTCCAATCGCATCGATCAGCCTTTCTAAACGCTCTTTTTTCAATATGAGAAGCTGCTTTTGCTCTTCGAGTGCCTTGTTTTTGTCATAGTTTGGAGAGGCTAAAATTTCTCCTATGCTTTTTAAAGAAAAATCAAGTTCCCGATAAAAAAGAATCTCTTGCATCCGGAGAAGAGAGTTTTCATCATAAAACCGATATCCTGTCGCTCTGTCAACTTCGGCAGGATGCAGCAATCCAATCTCATCATAATAATGCAGTGTGCGCACACTGACACCGACAAACTCAGCAAATTCCTTTATCTGCATTTTCATTTCTATCACCTCGCAATACCAAGATACTCTATGACGTTACGTCAAAGTCAAGAACTATTTCATGATAAGCGAAAACAGGCAATATAATGACATTTCATCTTCATTATACAGCCTGTTTTAAATCGTTCTTTAAGCTCTTCTGCGCTTCTTTTTCATCTTATACAGTTCCTCTGTTGCCAGACGTGCCTTAGTTACAGAAACATCTTCCTTCGGGAAACAGAAATAAGAAAACTCATTGTCTCCGATTCCGATCACATCGCCGATCTCGTACCAATAATAATCCGAGTATAAGGTATGTGAAAATGTCGGAGACTGACTATAATCCAATTTACCATCTGCTCCTACCAGATGGAATCCATCCAGATTATGTGTCAGATGACCGGTTCCGATCTTGCATACACCATTCAAATTGACCTGAATCGCGATCTCTACGTCTGCATCCAACAGATACGTGCCATTTTCCAACTCTGTACGTACACATTCTCTCTGCCAGCGATACCAGTCCGGAATATGCGGATATTCGGTATCTCCTTCCTTGGCAGACAACTGTCCGTACTGATCCATGGTCCACTGCTTTTTACAAGCATGACAAGTCAAATGGATCCCTTTACCCTCCATCTGATTTTCTACACCACAGTGAGGACATTTATAAAGAATTCTGTGAAGTCCATCTGCACGGAACGGTACATCAATGGAAATCTTGTTGTCTCTCTGCCAGGCAAAGTTATCAAAAGAGAATGACTCTGCAAGCAATGCATCCAGCTCATCTACAGATTTTGCTTTCACTTCTTCGGCTGTCGCAATACATTTTACATGTGCACTGACTTTCACATCACGGATCTGGAGCATGTTGTACAGAGGATCTCTGTGGAATGCGCCCTGCGTGATCACAGTCACCACCGGAACACCCAGACGTTTCATTAAAACTCCCAGCTTATTCGGCAGAGTTGTTGCGCAGCCGTCAAAAGAATATCCTGCCTCCGGATACATCAATACGCTGGTTTTATTTTTCTTCAGCATATATTCGATATCCTTGAATAAGGTCAGATCTGCTACATATTTGTGAGTCGGTGTGCATCCGATCAGACGCATCAGTTTTCCTAAAATACCGCTCATGGCATCTACGGATGTCACAATGCCAAACTTCTTCGGGTAGAAGATACCATATGCGAGTTTCATATCTGTGAAACTGCAATGGTTCATCAAGATCAGGCATGGCTGGTCCCCAACCAGATCCATACGCTCTGTCGTATAGGAAAACTTTGTTTGGCGCAGTGTAATCTCACATACAAGGCGGACAATGGTAGTCAGCCACTGCTGCGGTTTCAGTGGTTTTTTATGCTTGAGTCTAGGTAACTTCAGTACCTCGTCATAAGACATTTCTTTTGTATTAATTTTCATTGCTTATCCTTTTCTTACTGTCATATAATACTTCGACATTAACAGAAATATTATACCACACTTATTCCTTTTGCGATAACAAAATTGCAATAAAAATCACTGCAAATCCAACGAGCATGCGGAATGTTATCTGTTCGTGATACATGATAACAGAAAAGATAACTCCGAATACAGACTCCAGGCTGAGGATCATTCCGCCAATGGCCGGCTCTGCATATTTGAGACCGTAGCTTTGCATATATAAGCAAAGTGCTGTCGCAAATAAACCAAGGTACACGATACCGCCTACCGCACCGATCGGAAATTCCGTCGGAAAGGCATTTCCTCCAAACACGAGGATCCATGCAAGGATGGTTACAACCCACAATTCTATAGTTGTCAAAAGCAGCACGTTTCTATCTTTGCAGACAATCGATGATATTACAATATTGATCGCACATGGAACACCGCTGGCCACCGTAAGCATATCACCGGCAGACATTCCCCAACCGCCCGATAACGAAAGAATTCCTACACCTGCAAGGCAAAGAAACACACAAACGATGTGGCGTACTTGAGGCCGTTCTTTTGTCACAAACCAATATAAGAACGGTACCATCACACTATATGTCGTACATAAAAACGCACTTTTTCCCGGAGATGTGTCCAGTGCCAGGCCGCCTACCTGAAGCATGTAAGACGCAAACAAGGTAATGCCCATCCAGAAACCGTCGATCCAGTATTTTTTATCTAATTGCTTTCTCTGCGGATATGCAACAATAAGAAGTACGATACTGGCAATCAAAAATCTGAAAGCAATAATAAATGACGGAGAAAAAACCTCCGAAGCAAGTTTACCGATTGTAAATGTACTTCCCCAAAGTACTGCTGTCATAAACAACGCGATTTTGGCGATCGTTGCCTGTCTCATCTCAAATAATTCTCCTTCTAGACATTTCCTGCTATTGTATCTTATCTAAATGAAAATTACAAGCGCACATGAGATCTCAAATCCGGTTATTTTAATCCCTCAATCTCCTTTTGCAGATTTTCCAGAAAGCTTCCTGCATGAGCTCCATCCATTTGTGTATGATGAAACTGGAACGAGATCGGCAGATAGTACCGAAATCCTTTTTTCCTATATCTGCCCCAGATGATGAACGGATTATTAAAAATGCCACTGTTCATGCCAACCGCACCGTCGATTTCCGTATCTAAGATCGCAGATGTACCGATTACCATACTGTCATCAGATAAATCTCTGTCCTGACAAGTATTGGCCACCTGAGCAGTATATTTCAGATATTCCTGATTAAACGCTGATAGATTCTCTGTATACAGGATATCGCAGGAACTCACTTCGCCGGCTTTGTTTTTTACAATCGTATTGACAGCGATGGAATCATATTGTAGCAGCTTTTCACCGACGGGAAGTACATAAAACTCCTTTACCGAAATTGCAGCCCTTCCGATGCAGTAATCAAGGAGCATATTGAATTTCAGATGCTTCTTTTTGGAAATCTTGATCAGATTTGTCACGTCCAGTGTTTTAAAAAAAGTAACCATTGGATTCGGCGCTTTCATCCAAAGTTCGTATGCGGAAGCTCTTGTTGTCTCCTTCGGGTCAATTTCTCTTGGCATTATGTTATCTCCTCCTTATCTGAGACGGGCAATACAAACCGTTGTGTCGGATAACCGAATTCTGTCAGCAATTCTCGTTCCGCAAAACCAAGCATTTTTAACAGTTCCCGATGCCCGGTATCCGCTTTGTCACCTTCCCGATAGGTGGTCATACTGATCTCCTGTCCCGGCAGATAAACTTCCAAAAGTGCATCTAAAAACAGTTTTTGAATCCCCTGATTGCGGTATTGCGGGTGTATACCCAAAAAATCAATACTGCCGGAATGGTCAGAAAAAGTCATCGCACCAATTAAAATATCGTCATCTTTCAAAACAAGTGCTCTCTTTTCCTCTATGGCTTTTGTAATTTCCTTCAAATAATCCGTTTCATTCATGACCGGGTATCCATCAATCACCAATCTCATAAGATTCATCCAGGCCGGAATGTCCGTTTTTTCAGCACAACAAATGTCTTCTTTTTCAAAAACTCTTTTGGTCGTATTCTTATGCAGCGCAAATCGCAATTGCAAAGGATAAAAAGTCCCGTTATCCCGGTACTGTGCAGGCGGAATTTTATACATCGATTTAAAAGCAGATGAAAATGCCTGTTGGCTCTCATAACCGCAGATAAATACAATTTCAATAATCGGTTTATCAGAAAACACCAAAAGCTTGGCTGCCTCCGTCAACTGACGACGCTGCACATAATCATGAATCGTCATTCCTACCGTTCCGGTAAACATACGGTGCAAGTGATATTTGGAGTAATGAACTGCCTCAGAAACCTTCTCCAGATCCAGTTTACCGTCAAGGTGGTCTTCAATATAGTCTATGATCTTTTCCATTTATCACGCCTCCTCTCCACATAGGAGCATAGCAGGAAAATGAGGATCTGTTTTCATTATTCTTGCTCAAAGATAAGGCTCGATGTATTTCTGAATAAAATCAACCCTGTCGAATATCGTAGGTTTAAAATAAGACGATACCGCTATTACAATATTCTTATCCGGATTTACATAAATAATATTGCCACTATTTCCAATCGCTGCGTAAATATTCTTTTCACGATCAATGATCCACCAAAGATATCCGTAATCCATTCCTCGGAAGTGCTTACTTTCAACGGCTCTGGGGCTTGTCATTTCTTCAATCCAGTCGGAAGATATGATTTGCTTTCCATCATAAATTCCTTTATTCAAACACAGTAATCCGATTTTTGCCATATCCTCTGCAGACATGCAAAGTCCATATCCCGGAGTTCCCAGACCATCCGTATCGCAAAACCAAACATTGTCTTTCGGTAACTTGCCGATTGTAAACTGTTTATGCTCTTCGGCTGTTTCTACATAATAGTTTTCATGCAATGGAATTCCCAATGGTTTAAATAAATATGTATTAGCATAATCTGCCGTTTTCATGTTTGTCGCTTTATATAAAATACCTGAGAGGATATGAAGGCACAC
>JAZRLX010000199.1:0-5526 GCA_045647085.1 Pilosibacter sp. | reverse complement strand
CTTCAGAAAGGTCTCTGTACAATTGAGCAGGGCTTCGTTCTCTCTGATATTTCTACAAACTTAGAGCGTGTATCTGACCACTGCTCCAATATCGCGATCAGCGTTATTGAGATTGACAGAGATGGTTTCGATGCACACGGCTATCTTGAGAACTTAAAGAAAGAAAATGATCCGCAGTTCATCGGTCTGGTTGAGTCCTATCGTAAGAAATATGCGCTCCCGACAACAGAGGCTGCTGACTAATTATTAGAAAATAATGAAAGGAGGACCAAGATGGCACTGATCTATGCAGTTGAGGATGATAAAAACATTCTGGAGATCGAGATGTTCGCACTGAAAAACAGCGGATATCAGGTGGAAGGCTTTGAAACAGCCCATGATTTTTATAAAAAACTGGAAAAACAGATACCGGATCTGGTCCTTCTGGATGTGATGCTTCCGGATGAAGATGGTCTGGAGATCGTCGGAACGCTCAGAAAGCGTCCGGAAACGAGAAAAATGCCGATCATCATGGTAACGGCAAAAAGCTCTGAGATAGAGAAGGTAAAAGGACTGGACGCAGGTGCGGATGATTATCTAACAAAACCGTTTGGAGTCATGGAGCTGATCGCCCGTGTGAAAGCCATCCTTAGACGTACGGTGGAAGAAGATAAATTCTTAAGCGTTGGTGATGTGTTCTTAGATGATGAGAAACGCACAGTCTATGTGCACGGAGAACCTTGTACCTTAACTTACAAAGAGTATGAGTTGTTGAAATTGCTGCTCCATCATTCCGGTGTTGTAGTAAGTCGTGAGATTATCCTGGATCGCGTATGGGGGATCGATTTTGAAGGTGAGTCTCGTACGCTCGATATGCATATCCGAACTTTGAGACAGAAGCTCGGAGAAGCAGGAGCGATGATCCGTACGGTGCGAAATGTCGGTTATATGATAGAGTAGGCGGAGAATAATATGAAACGGAAGATACAATTAGAACTTCTGGCAACATCAGCGTTGGCGATCGTGCTGACGCTGTTGTTTGCATTATATGTATTTTATGGATTATTTAAAAAGCAGGTTGTCAATGATCTGCGTGAGGACGCCCTTGCTTTTCAGACTCTCCATGTATTTGAGGATGTGGATTCACTCCATCCGGATATTTATGCCTTAGGAAAAGAAAGTCTGCGTATTACGATCGTAGATGAAAGCGGAGCCGTGTTGTTGGACACTGATGCAGATTCCGGATCTATGGAAAATCATCTGGACCGTCCGGAGATCATCGGAGCATTTCGTGATGGAAGTGCCAGTGCAAGCCGTGTCTCGGAAACGATGGCAAAGACTTCCTTTTACTACGCAGTGCGCCTGGATAACGGAACCGTCATGCGAGTGTCGCGACTGGCAGACAGCTTTTGGTCGGTTCTTCAGAATGTATTCCCGTCGGTTTTGGGTGTATGTGTGATCTTGTTTGCACTTTGTATTATATTATCTAATTATTTTACGAAAAGCATTGTAAAACCGATCGAGAAAATGGCTGAAAATCTTTCAGAGCCCGGTGTAGAGGTTCCCTACAAGGAGTTGAGTCCGTTTATGACAACGATTCGACAGCAGCATGCAGATATTTTGGACAGTGCGCGGATGCGACAGGAATTTACGGCCAATGTATCTCATGAATTGAAGACACCGTTGACAGCGATCTCCGGATATGCAGAGCTGATCGAGCACGGTATGGCGAGTAAGGAGACGGCTGCACGATTTGCAGGTGAGATCCATAAAAATGCTGCGCGCCTGTTATCATTGATCAATGATATCATCCAGCTCTCCCAGTTGGATGGAGGAAGAAAACTGATGGAATTTGTCAATCTGGATCTGCATGCTTTGGCACAAGAATGTGTGGATATGCTGGCATTGAACGCACAGAAGCAGAATGTGACGATGCAGGTAGCCGGAAAATCCTCGATGATCATGGCGGATAAGCAGTTGATGGAAGAACTGGTTTACAACTTATGTGACAATGCGATCCGTTACAATAACCGCGGCGGATCTGTGACTGTGACGGTGGATCAGGAGAATGGACATACGTTTCTGGTTGTCAAAGACACGGGAATCGGTATTTCCAAGGAGAATCAGGAGCGCGTGTTCGAGCGGTTCTATCGTGTAGACAAGAGCCGATCCAAGGCAACCGGAGGAACGGGTCTGGGTCTGGCGATCGTCAAACATATCGTATCCCAGCATGGAGCAAAGATATCAATAGAAAGTGAAGAAGGAAAAGGAACAGAGATCCGTGTGGATTTTTCTGATCTGGCTCCGACAAACAATTGAGTTCTGATAAAATATTATAGAAGAGACTGCCTATCTCAAGGAGAGAGGCAGTCTTTTCTTTTGCTTGACGCCCGGTTTGGGCGTATGATATTCTAAATGTACACTTCTTGCGGTCGAAATGACCGGACTATTAGCAGATCGGATTGTTCTTTGGGAAGCATTCTTTCCCGGAAAACCGTGTGAAAAATGAAATGATGGATGGGAGGAATGCCTTTGATTGCAGAGAATTTTGCGACAAGAAACAGTTGACTTTTTAGGGGTATTATATTATGATAGACACAGAACAAATGTTCTGGTTTTCGAACGGCGGAATGCCGGTTCGTTCAGATGGAGGATATAAAAGATGGCATTAAATAAAGATGATAAATTAAAAGCCCTTGATGCGGCGATCACACAGATTGAAAAAGCGTACGGTAAAGGTTCTGTTATGAAGCTTGGCGATTCCAAGGCCAATATGAATATCGAGACAGTTCCGACCGGTTCCCTGAGTCTGGATATTGCTCTTGGCCTCGGCGGTGTTCCGAAGGGACGTATTATCGAGATCTACGGACCGGAGTCCAGTGGTAAGACAACCGTAGCGTTACATATGGTAGCAGAGGTGCAGAAGCGCGGCGGTATCGCAGGCTTCATCGATGCAGAGCATGCATTAGATCCGGTATATGCGAAGAATATCGGTGTAGATATTGACAACCTTTATATTTCTCAGCCGGACAACGGTGAGCAGGCTCTTGAGATCACAGAGACTATGGTGCGTTCCGGCGCGGTTGACATCGTGATCGTTGACTCTGTTGCAGCTCTCGTACCGAAGGCAGAGATCGATGGTGATATGGGTGATTCCCACGTAGGTCTCCAGGCGCGTTTGATGTCTCAGGCGCTCAGAAAACTGACTGCGGTGATCAGCAGAACAAACTGTATCGTGATCTTTATCAACCAGCTCCGTGAGAAGGTTGGCGTGATGTTTGGTAATCCGGAGACTACAACTGGCGGACGTGCTCTGAAGTTCTATTCCTCCGTACGTCTGGATGTAAGAAGAACCGAATCCTTAAAGCAGAGTGGTGAGATCGTAGGTAACCATGTACGCGTAAAAGTAGTTAAGAACAAGATCGCTCCGCCATTCAAAGAGGCTGAGTTTGACATTATGTTCGGCAGAGGTATTTCTAAGGAAGGCGATATCCTTGACTTGGCAGCCAATGCAAATGTGGTGGAGAAGAGCGGTGCCTGGTATGCTTATAAGGGTGCGAAGATCGGTCAGGGCCGTGAAAATGCAAAGCAGTATCTGGCTCAGAACCCGCTGATCTGCGAAGAGATCGAGAACCAGGTAAGAGAACTGTACGGACTGGATGCTCAGCATCTGGCAGCAGAGGCTGCACCGACAGGAGCAGAGGATTAAACAGAAGAAAACATAGATCAGAGAGTTGAACGATGAAAGTTTGGAGACAAGAAGACTGGGTGGACAGCCTGAGCGTATCGGGGTCGATTGAGGAGCCGATCAAGGCAGATGGTCCGGAAGAAGCGAAAAAGGCCCGGGAAAAAGCAGTTTATTATCTCCAGTTTTCCGGTAAGACAGAGTATGAATTACGAAAGAAGCTGGCGGAACAGGAGTTTTCGCCGGCTTCTGTTGACTCTGCCATTGAATTTGTGAAGAAATACCGGTATCTGGACGATGAAGACTACACAAGACGTTTTGTTGAACGCAACGGAAATAAAAAAAGCCGGAAGCAGATGGTATACGAGCTGACACAGAAAGGTGTGGCGAGAGATATCCTGGAGACCGTATTAGAGGATATGGAAGTGGACGAAGAAGCCCAGATCCTGAGCTTGCTTGCGAAGAAAAATTATTCCGGAGAAGATTCCACGAGGGAAGAAAAACAGAAAATTTCCGCGTATCTTGCCAGAAAAGGTTTTTCATATGACGCCATTTCCGCCGCTTTGATTCAATATGCACGGAAAAATCGAAATTGAGGGCATTATACTTGACATAATGTATAAAAACAATTAGAATTGAAGTGTTGTACAATGAAAACTAAATAAAGGAGGTGCTCCTGTGTCACCAATAATGAGTGCGTTATTAGCAGCAATTATTGTGGCTCCTATTACCTGGCTCCTCGCTGTTGCTTACCGCAAGAAAAGCTATGAAAGCAAGATCGGAAGCGCAGAGGAAAAATCCAGAGAGATAATAGATGAAGCATTGAAGGTCGCAGAGACGAAGAAAAAAGAAGCTCTCCTCGAAGCAAAAGAAGAAAATTTGAAGGCTAAAAATGAGCTGGATAAGGAAATCAAAGAGCGTCGAGCAGAGGTTCAGCGCTACGAGCGCCGCGTTCTCAGCAAGGAAGAAAACCTCGACAAAAAGGCAGATGCGATGGAAAAGAAAGAAGCAAGCCTTGCGTCCAAGGAAGAATCCTTAAGAAAGCGTACTGCTGAAGTTGAAGAGCTTTTCGCAAAAGAGCAGGAAGAACTGGAAAAGATTTCCGGTCTTACTTCTGAGCAGGCGAAAGAATATCTTCTGAAATCAGTGGAAGAAGACGTGAAACACGACACTGCAAAGCTCATCAAAGAACTGGAGAGCAAAGCTAAGGAAGAAGCCGACAAGAAGGCAAAAGAGTATGTGGTAACTGCAATTCAGAGATGTGCTGCAGACCATGTTGCAGAGACAACTGTTTCTGTTGTTCAGCTTCCAAGTGACGAGATGAAAGGTCGTATTATCGGACGTGAAGGCCGTAATATCCGTACTCTCGAGACAATGACAGGTGTAGAACTGATCATTGACGATACTCCGGAAGCAGTCGTACTGTCTGGATTTGATCCAGTAAGAAGAGAAGTTGCAAGAATCGCTTTGGAGCGTTTGATTGTAGACGGACGTATTCATCCGGCTAGAATCGAAGAGATGGTGGAGAAAGCGCAGAAAGAAGTAGAGAATATGATGCGCGAAGAAGGTGAAGCTGCTTGTCTTGAAGTAGGTATTCACGGTATCCATCCGGAACTTGTCAAGCTGCTTGGCAAGATGAAATTCAGAACCAGCTATGGACAGAATGCGTTAAAGCATTCCATCGAAGTTTCCCAGCTGTCCGGTTTACTGGCTTCTGAAATTGGTGTAGATGTCAGAATGGCAAAACGTGCCGGTTTATTACATGACATTGGAAAATCCGTTGACCATGAGATGGAAGGTTCCCACATTCAGCTGGGTTCCGAGCTTTGTAAGAAATACAAAGAGTCTGCGACAGTTATCAA
>JAZRLX010000198.1:0-3683 GCA_045647085.1 Pilosibacter sp. | reverse complement strand
TTCTGGAAACCTGTCTTGATCGCGGATTTGACAGTCTTACCAACACCGATTTCTTCTTTGATACGTGTGAAGATGATAACATTCGCATCCACCGCCATACCAATGGACAGGATGATACCTGCAATACCCGGAAGAGTTAATGTGATCTCAAATGCTGCCAGTAATACAATAATCAGAGATGTATAGATCGCAAGCGCTAAAGTCGCTGCCACGCCCGGAATACGGTATACTGCGATCATAAATACACAAACCAGAGCAATACCGATCGCGGCTGCCTTTAAGCTTGTAGAGATCGCTTCCTGACCAAGTTTCGCACCAACCACGTTGGAACGGAGCTCTTCTAACTCAAGAGATAAAGAACCGATACGAATCGTGGAAGCAAGAATAGATGCTTCTTCAAAAGATTCCATACCGGAGATGGTACACTGACCGCCTGTGATCGGCTCATTTACAACCGGATTGGAATACATCACGCCGTCGTAAACGATCGCGATCTGCTTACCTACGTTTGCAGTAGTCACTTCCGCAAACTTCTTAGTACCTTCTTCTGTGAACTGAAGACGTACAGTGTATTCCATCGCACCTGTGGTCTGGTCCTTATATGTTGCAGCTTCAGCCGCTGCTACATGGCTGCCTTCCAGAACCACATTCTGGTTCATATCATAAAATAACAGAGAACCCGGTTTTCCAAGTTCCTCGAGGACCTTGTTTGCATCGGATACACCCGGGATATCGATATTGATACGGTTTGTACCCTCCTGGTAAACTTCTGCCTCAGAGCTATAGTTCTGTACACGCTGCATCAGCTTGTACTGAGTATCGGACATGTCTTCCGCACTCGGTTCATCAATCTTAGTCTTGTAAGTGATGCTGACACCACCTGCAAGGTCCAGTCCCAGCTTAATACCGCCCTCCTGGAACATCGTTGCGCCGTTCTCATCTGTAACTAACTTACTCTTTTCAAGAGTTCCTGCCGCAAAGAAGCAGCTGACAGCGATAACGATGAGAAGACCGAGAAGACAAAGTATACCTTTTCCTGTGTTGTTCTTCTTCTGATTCATCTAGATTCCTTCTTTCAACTTTTTTTGACGGATAAACACAACATATCTGTCATACAACAATAGCCCCTACAGCCATACAACCATAGGGGACCGTTTGAAAATTCGAGAAAAATTATACCATAGGAAAGACCATTATGCAATAGGGATAATTTCCTGCTTAGCCGAATAATCTCTAATAAATACAAGATGTTTGCGGCAAAAATGCGGCTGCAGATCCATATCACTCATCATGAAAGGAGTCTTATTTATGTCAACACCGGCACTCTGGCGCATGATCCGTACACTACTCATCTCTTACATATGTTCCGCCCTCATTTTGACCATCATGACGGTTCTCTTGTACAAATTTCGGCTGAATGAATCACAGATCACTCTGGGAATTTACGGAACATATATCTTCTCCTGCCTATTGGGAGGATTTCTGGCAGGAAAAGCCATGAAAAGCAGACGGCTTTTCTGGGGATTATTGATCGGAATCCTGTATTTTGCATTTTTATTTTTAATGTCCACCTTACAGGAACAATCTATCAAAACCGAGGTTCCACAGATCGTGAAAATTCTCGGGATCTGCGCCGGAAGCGGAATGCTCGGAGGCATCTTAAGCTAAAAAAGAGGTATCGCCCCATATCGGAGTGATACCTCTTCTTTAATATAAGTAATAAGTATGTTTGAATTATTTCTTCTTGTTGCCTGCTTTTGCGAGACCGGCAACAACTGTTGCAAGGATACCCATAACAACAAGGATACCTGCCATACCCTGCCACATGATTGTGATAGCTTCCATTACTGTCGGATTCATATTTTACCTCCTATGCATTAAGCGAAGAAACCAAGGATGATACCGCCGGCAACTGCAGATGCAACCTGACCGGATACGTTAGCACCGATCGCATGCATTAATAAGTGGTTTGTGCTGTCTTCTGCAACACCCATCTTCTCGATTACACGAGCAGACATCGGGAATGCGGAGATACCAGCTGCACCAACCATCGGGTTTACTTTGTTCTTTGTGAAAAGGTTTAAGAACTTCGCAAAGAGACAACCACCGATTGTATCGAATACGAATGCTACAAGACCAAGGCACATGATGAGAAGAGTCTCAATCTGTACGAACTGCTCCGCTCTCATGGAGAAGGAGATTGTGATACCAAGAAGCAGTGTGATCAGGTTCGCAAGAGAAGTCTGAGCTGTCTCGGAAAGGCTGTTTAAGCAGCCACACTCACGGATCAGGTTACCGAACATAAGGAAACCAACCAGAGATACAGAAGCCGGAGCTACAAGACCAGCTACGATTGTTACGATGATCGGGAATGCGATTCTTGTGAAACGACTTACAGAACCCGGTTTGTACGGCATACGGATCATACGCTCTTTCTTTGTTGTAACGAGCTTGATCGCCATCGGCTGGATGATCGGAACAAGTGCCATATAGGAATAAGCTGCTACAGCGATCGGTCCGATATAGTTGGAATGTAATACCTGGGAAACGAGGATCGCTGTCGGGCCATCTGCTGCACCGATGATACCGATGGAAGCTGCGTCAGTGATGTTGAATCCCATTAAAGCTGCGATTACGATCGCACAGAAAATACCGAACTGTGCTGCTGCACCGAACAGGAACATTTTCGGGTTGGAAAGAAGCGGTCCGAAGTCGATCATAGCACCGATACCGATGAACAGAAGAAGCGGGAATGCCTCAGATGCTTCGATACCAGTTTCGAATAACCACTGAATGATACCATGTGTCTCGCCAACGCCTTCCATAACCTGATTTAACGCACCGGAATCCGGAAGGTTAACCAGAATTGCACCGAATCCCATCGGCAGAAGAAGTGACGGCTCATAGTCTTTTTCAATTGCAAGGTAGATTAAAGCGATACCTACCAGGTACATTACGGCCTGCTGCCATGTGATAGACAGTAAACCAGTCCATAAAAACTCCATACATTTTCCTCCTTGTAATAAAAAGTATTGATTGGTTTTGGGAAAAAGTACTTTTAAAAGGCCTCTTTTAGAACTTATAGAAACAAAAAAAGACCCCATGCAGACAGAATTTTTCCCGTTCTGCAAAAAGTCTCGTTACCCAAAACGGTATGCACCGCCAGACACATTCGTGCCGCGCTGTTGACAGTACATTTCAACTACTCCCTCTTTGAACATTTAAAATATAATCATTCCTTTAAAAAAAGTCAAGAGCTGATTTTCCATTTTTACGGTAAATTAACAAATCCCCATTTCAACTTTACTTCTTCTGTCAAAATGGGGATCTTTTCATCTTATTCTTCTTCAGACATCTGGTAAATATGGATCGTCTCGATACGATTACGTTCCACTTTCTCTACCACCAGACGAAGGTTTTCATAAACGACTTCTTCGCCTTCTTCCGGCAGGTGATCCAACAGACCGATCACGAAACCACCGATGGAGTCGTAATCCTCTGATTCTAAATTCAGTCCGATCTGGTCATTGAGATCATCCAGTTTCATGGCTGCATCTACAGCAAACTCGGTTGCATTCAGCTTCTTGACCAAGTCTTCTTCGTCCTCATCATACTCGTCGCGGATCTCGCCAACGATCTCCACGAGCATATCTTCCATCGTGATGAGGCCTGCTGTCGCGCCG
>JAZRLX010000197.1:0-4413 GCA_045647085.1 Pilosibacter sp. | reverse complement strand
GATGAGACAATCGAGGCTCACTTAAGAACAGGCTGTGATGGCCGTCATGCTGACCAGCAGATCCGTGGTGCTGTAGTATTACCGCACGGTACAGGTAAGACAGTTAGAATTCTCGTATTCGCTAAAGGCGCTAAAGCTGATGAGGCTGCAGCAGCTGGTGCTGACTACGTTGGTGCTGAGGAATTAATTCCGAAGATCCAGAACGAAGGCTGGTTAGATTTCGATGTAGTAGTAGCTACACCGGATATGATGGGCGTTGTTGGTCGTCTTGGTCGTGTACTTGGTCCGAAGGGCTTAATGCCGAACCCGAAGGCTGGTACAGTAACAATGGATGTTACAAAGGCTATCAACGAGATCAAAGCTGGTAAGATTGAGTACAGACTTGATAAGACAAACATCATCCACGTGCCAGTAGGTAAGGCTTCTTTCACAGAGGAGCAGTTAGCGGACAACTTCCAGACGCTTATGGATGCAATCATCAAAGCTAAACCGAGCACAGTTAAGGGCGCTTACCTTAAGAGCGTTACATTAACATCCACAATGGGCCCGGGCGTTAAATTAAACGTTGCTAAGTTAATGAACTAATTTTTGGTCACTATTTACAAAATAGAAAACCGAAATTTGGATAAGTTGACGATGAAAAATTGATTGACAATCCGAATATATAATGATATAGTATTCGAGTATTGAATGCCGAAGACAGCAGGTGCCGTAAGGCGTAAGATGAAAACACCTGCCGAGGGAATGTACAAAACTCACAAGCAGAATTTTGTAAACCTCTCTGTCCAGGCGGCGGAGAGGTTTTCCTTGTTTTAACAGGAAAATAGACGCTGTGACGGCTTTACAATACCATATAAAAATCTAACAGGAGGTAAACCAATCATGGCAAAAGTTGAATTAAAGCAGCCGATCGTTGCTGAAATCGCTGAGCTTCTTGACGGTGCTGCAGCTGCAGTTGTAGTTGACTACCGTGGCTTAACAGTTGAGCAGGATACAATCCTTCGTAAGCAGTTAAGAGAAGCTGGTGTTACTTATAAAGTATATAAGAACACAATGATCCGTTTCGCTGCAAAAGGTACAGCTTTCGAAGCTCTTGAGCCGCACCTTGAGGGTCCGACAGCTATCGCGATTTCCAAAGAGGATGCAACAGCTCCGGCAAGAATCTTAGCTGAGTTCGCTAAGAAAGCTCCGAAGCTTGAGTTAAAAGGCGGTGTAGTAGAAGGCACATACTACGATACAAAGGGTATCAACGCAGTTGCTACAATCCCGTCCAGAGAAATTCTTCTTGGAAGACTTCTCGGCAGCATGCAGTCCCCGATCGCAAACTTCGCTCGCGTTATCAAGCAGATCGCAGAGAAAGAAGAAGGCGGCGCAGCAGAGGCTTAATCTCTGGGACGAATTGCAAATCGTTCACGCTGCATAGTGCAGCATAAATTATTAAAATCATTAACGTAAATATATTTATGGAGGTAAATAGTAATGGCAAAGTTAACAACAGCTGAGTTTATTGAAGCTATCAAAGAGTTATCCGTTTTAGAGTTAAACGAGTTAGTAAAAGCATGTGAGGAAGAGTTCGGTGTATCCGCAGCAGCAGGTGTTGTAGTAGCAGCAGCTGGCCCGGCAGCAGAAGTTGAGGAGAAGACAGAGTTCGACGTTGAGCTTACAGACGTTGGTGCTAACAAAGTTAAAGTTATCAAAGTTGTTCGTGAGTTAACAGGTCTTGGTCTTAAAGAGGCTAAGGAAGTTGTTGATAACGCTCCGAAAGCAATCAAGACAGGCGTTTCCAAAGAGGAAGCTAACGACATCAAGGCTAAACTTGAGGCAGAAGGCGCTAAAGTTACAGTTAAATAATTTAACTTATAAATTATTTTTACAATACTTTGCAAATGTAAGAAACCGCAGACTGAGTGATCAGTTTGCGGTTTTTTTGTGTTTATAGAGGTGGCAGTTTTTCTTGAAATACCACAGAAAATACTATATAGTTGTCTTAAGAAGAAACTGTTGATGTAACAGAAAAGGTCGAGAGGTTTTAGTATGAAACAGGTATTTTTAGATGTCAAAGGTGCAAACAAGGGTCATTATGCACCGGGTGTGATCTCCAACGGAATGCTTTACATTTCCGGTCAGTTATCCCTGGATCTGGATACAAGAGAAGTTGCTGTGGGCGGTCCGGCGGAGCATATGAAGCAGGCGCTGATCAATGTAGAGCGTGTATTAAAGGCAGCCGGTCAGACGAAAGACCAGGTGGTACAGTGCAGAGTATATATTGCAGACGTGAGCTACTGGGATGCGATCAATGAAGTGTATGGAGAGTTCTTCGGAGATCACAAACCGGCGAGAATTGTAGTTCCGGTTCCGGCGCTGCATTTTGGATGTCTGGTAGAGATTGAAGCAGTTGCGGAGGTAGTGTAAGATGAAAGCGCAGTATATTTGTTCAAAATGCGGTATGAAAATGGATGTTACTACTCGCAGTCCGAAGTGTGAGTGCGGTGGCCTTTGGAAGCTGGACTATCAGCCGCCGAAGTTTGACGAGGCGTTGATCGATAAAAATGAATGGAGTATGTTCCGTTATCGTGCATTTATGCCTTTAGAAGACGATACTTGGAAGTCTGTAACTCTTGGAGAGGGTATGACTCCGATCGTAAAGTTTGATGAAGATCTGATGCTGAAAATGGATTATTTTATGCCGACTCTTTCTTTCAAAGATAGAGGTGCTGCTGTTCTGGTGGCACATTGTAAAGCGATCGGTGTTGAGTCTGTGGTTCAGGATTCTAGCGGAAACGCAGGAAACAGCGTAGCCGCATACTGTGGAAAGACAGGAATCGAGTGTGAGATCTTTGTTCCGGAAGGAACATCTCCGAAGAAGATTGACATGATCCAGGCTCATGGATCTAAGGTAAATGTAGTTCCGGGTTCCAGAGATCATTGTGCGGATGTTTGTCGCTCCAAAGTGGATGAAGAGGGTAAATACTACGCAAACCATGTATACAATCCATTCTTCTATGAGGGAACAAAAACCTACATTTACGAGATTTACGAGCAGCTTCACAGAATTCCGCAAAATATCTTCGTTCCGCTCGGAAATGGAACTCTGTTCCTCGGCGCAGTATTTGGCTTGGAGCATCTGGTGGAAAGCGGTATCATTGAGAAAATGCCGAACATCATCGCAATTCAGAGCGAACACTGTGCTCCGTTTGCTGAGGCTAAGAGACTTGGCCTTAAGGAGCCGGCAAAAGTGACACCGACACCGACTCTGGCAGAGGGTATTGCCATCGGTCAGCCGATGCGCGGTGTGGAGATCTTGGAGAAGATCTATCAGTACGATATGGAGATCGTGGAAATTCCGGAAGAGGAAATCCTTCCTGCAAGAGAGGCGCTCGCTAGACAGGGCATTTACTGTGAGCATACAACAGCCGGAAACTACGCAGCATATCTGAAGTACTGCCAGATTCATGGAAAGACTCCGGACAGCTTGGTTACGATGTGCGGCGCCGGTCTGAAATCGGATCATTAATGGAAATTGTAAAATAATAAAAGATAACTGAGAGCAGGAGAGTTCCGATCGGGGACTCTCCTTTTTTGTGTGAAAAAACCGTACAAAATCTACAAAAGACGGTAGAAAGACGAAAAGGGATATGATAAAATAAGTAAGATGGGGTGACTATGTCCACCTTGATTGAAATTAAAGGAGAAAACTACATGCTGAATGAATTGATCACAAGATACCCGCTGCTTGCGAGCATTCGGGACGAGATCGAAAGTGCATATAATACAATCGTAGAATGTTATGAACATGATGGCAAGGTACTGATCGTTGGCAATGGCGGAAGTGCAGCTGACGCTGAGCATATTGTAGGTGAGCTGATGAAAGGATTTGTGAAGAATCGTACGGTCAGTGAAGAGATGCAGAAAGCGTTACTGGAACTTGATCCGGAACGCGGCGCAGGCCTGATCAAGAATCTTCAGGGTGGTCTTCCGGCAATCTGTCTGAATGCGCACACATCCTTAAACACAGCTTTTGCCAATGATAAAGATCCGGTCATGTGCTATGCGCAGCAGGTAAATGGTTACGGAAAACCGGGCGATGTATTTATCGGTATCAGTACTTCCGGAAATGCAGAAAATGTCATGTACGCGGCGATAACTGCGAAAGCAAAAGGAATGAAGGTCATTGCATTAACCGGTAAGAATGGCGGTAAGCTTGCAAAGGTTTCCGACGTTGCGATGATCGTTCCGGAACAGGAGACATACAAGATTCAGGAATATCATCTTCCGATCTATCATGCCCTTTGTCTGATGCTGGAAGATCATTTCTATGATGAATAAGGGGAAGGAAGACCGGTAACATGAAAAAACGAGAGTGGTTATCACTCGTTATGCTGGCATGTACCGTTGTGCCGGCACTTCTGATCA
>JAZRLX010000196.1:0-7844 GCA_045647085.1 Pilosibacter sp. | reverse complement strand
CTTTCCGCCTGTACTGATGCTGCTTTCCAAAAAGGAAGAAAATTTCGAATAACTTCGGTTTCCGCACCGTCTTCCAAACTCGGCGTATGCTCGAACTTCAGGCACTCCTGTCTCCATCTGATTCATAGTAATCTGCATCTCTTCGCATAACGCTCGCTTCTTTTTTCGCGTATCCTTCCGATAACTTTCCGTCATCTTTTTCCAAGCCGCCTTTGCTGAGTAGCCGGCTCCTACCAGAATTAGATATTCATAAATAAAATCCGGATAATCTTCCAGCAATTGTTCTTCCCTCTTTTTTCTCGCTGTAACTGCATCTTCCCGTTCTTTTAGAAACAGACAGACGGCTGCAGCCACACCTAAAAGCAATAAAATCCCATTGGACGATTGATCAGCGCTGCGATATTGTATGGCGTTTCCTTCAAACTCTTTTGGTAAGATCACTTCCTCCTGTTCCTTGTTTTGTAAGATCACTTCTTCCAAGACCGAACGGAACCGGTCTTCCATAGAAACATTCGGCGGAAATACCGTGATCGGTATTTCCAATATCTCCGAAATGTTTCCATTACTCAACCTGGCTTCAAGCAGCACCTCCGTTTCCTCTTCTGCATATACAACTCCATCACTTCCTACTGTCTCCGGATGATCGGATTGCCAGAAAACCTCCACTCCGTACTCCGGAATTTCTCTCACCAATTCCAAATCCGTACACACTTCTTGCAAAGATGGATTTTCTCCGACAATCCGTACCATTAACGCTTCTGCCATCTCTGGTACAGATGCTCGAAAAGCTTCCTCCGATAATTCCTGTTCCGGTACGGAGAGGTAAATCGAAAAAGGCGTCTCCAGTCCATCCACAACCAATTCATAAGCTGCTTCCCCTTGTCCACAAGAATTACGATGCAGTACACCATTTTCCACATAAGCTGTTTCTTGTCCCAAAGCTTCTGCCAACAGATAAAGCACAACTCCGCTCGTAATGCATAACACGTATTTTCCATAACGTTCGGTCCATTCGTAAATCTTCGCATTTTTCATACTCACACCACAATATCCAAAATCTTTCTTCCCCACGCAATCGATCCGAGATATGCTCCTAAACAAACCGTCATGATCACTCGACCAATTATTGTTTCATAAAGTACATCAAAGAATCCGTGAGAAGTAAGCTCCAAATAAAATACGATTCCGATCGGCACTGCGCTCATTAGTTTCTGTTCCAATCTCCTAGACGTTGTGCTCGTAAGAATATCTTGCTGAATACGTATCTTTTCCGAGATAATATCTGCTGTTCTGGCAATGATCTTCATTAGCTCTCCGCCACTGGTCCTGGCTTCCATAAATACATCCGCAAAGCTTTTTATATCTTCCAGTCCACTGCGTTCGGCGAAATCCATCATTGCCTCCTCAGGCGTGTGATTCAAGTGTGCCTTATGTATGAGCAACCGAATCTCTTTTGTGATCATCGCATCGGTTCCGTATATTCCGCTTACTTCTCGCAGTACCTCTGAATATGCATTTTCAATCGAGTATCCGGCAGTTAAGCATGCTGAGAGAGATAAGATCGCATCTTTAAATTGTACTTGCAATTCTTCCTGACGTTTCTTTCGATACGAATCCTTCATCACAAAAGGATAGAGGATTCCCAGCGGAAATAAAGCAGCAAAAACCTTTATACTCCGATAAAAGACAAAACTCAGAAGCCCGATACCTGTAACTCCGCGTACAGCGCAGATGATCCATTCCTTTTTACTTAACTGATACGTTTTATAATCAGTATCCTGCCAACCTAAGTTTTTCTTTATGCTTGAGCGTTCCCGTTTTTTGCAACTTGCCTTCCACCTTTCCTGAAACTTTCTGTTCTCCTGTTTCCTCAAAGGTAAATAATGGGTTCAAGATAATCTCTCCATTTTCAATCCGATCCACCTCCTCGATCGCGACCACTCTTCTGCTTTTGTCTCTCATTCTCGCCACGTGAACCATGATATCGACGGCTGAAACAATCTGGCTTCGTATCGCCGGAAGAGGTAATTCAGCTGCCATCAAAACCATTGTTTCTAAACGACTTATCATATCTTTCACACTGTTTCCATGACCTGTTGAA
This sequence comes from Pilosibacter sp., assembly GCA_045647085.1. Lineage (GTDB taxonomy): Bacteria > Bacillota > Clostridia > Lachnospirales > Lachnospiraceae > Pilosibacter. The sequence continues at coordinate 5,743 of JAZRLX010000196.1, read as the reverse complement.
AAGCCTCCATGTCCGGTATTCAACGCCTGGAGCATATCCAAAGCCTCTTTTCCACGCACTTCTCCCACCACGATACGGTCCGGTCTCATCCGTAATGACTCGCGTATCAGATCTCCGATCCCAATGGCTCCTTCGCCCTCTGCATTGGCCTCTCTGGTCTCCATGCGCACCAGATTTTCAATATGAGAAAGGTTCAATTCCGCGGAATCTTCGATGGTAATGACACGCTCATCTCGAGGAATAAACTCAGACAACGCATTTAAAAATGAGGTTTTCCCTGCACCTGTACCTCCACTGACAAACATATTGTACCGGGCAGCCGTCAACATCTTCAAAAGTTCTGCCGCTTCTTCGGAAATACTCCCGTAGTCCAAAAGCCGGTCCATCGTCATCGGTTCCGGAAATTTTCGAATGGTCAGAATCGGTCCATTTAAGGCAATCGGCTCCAAAACCACATGTACCCTCGAACCATCCGATAATCGAGCCGAAACAATTGGTGTCGAAGTATTCACGATCCGGTTCACTCTGCCGACAATCTGCTGGATCAGATCCAGAAGCTGAGTTTTGGATTCGAAAGACTTATCCCACCGCCCTATTTTCCCCTTCGTCTCTACGAACACCTCCCACGGACCATTGACCATAATTTCCGTAATCGCAGGATCATCCACTAACTCTTGTAAAATGTCCAGTCTACGAAAGGAATCAAACAACTCCTTCTGTAGTTTCAGTCGTTCTCCAAGAACCAATGGTTGTACCTGAGCCCGCTTTTGTATGGTTTCATCAATGATCTGTGCAACTTCTTCATCTGTCATCTGATGCTGATAAGAAAATCCCTGCATGATCTCTTGTTTCAATTCCTGTTTTAATTGACCGAAATCTTCTATCTTCATGAACTCCACAGACCTCTCTGTCCTTTCAAAAGACTTCTAACAAAATCCCCCATATCTCCCCAAAGCAATTCCTGAGGAAAATGTTCCATTCGTTTTGCACCGGTTACCAGTGGTACGTGAATCTTATGAACTTTCTCCTTCATGCCGCGAGTTCCGAACTCATTGGCATATTTCTCAAATTCTTTTAACTTTGCCTGTGAAATCGGATCTTCTTTGATCGGCATATAGATCACATTGCATACTTCCAAAATCGGAAGCACCTGTCGATCATAATTCCCAATATCCAAAACGATGGTCTCATAAACACTTTCCCGCAGCATCAAAACCAACAGTTCCGCCATCTCTGTCGCAGTTACGTGACAATAATCATCCGGGTATCGAAACGGAGGAAGCCATGCCATGTCTCCCAGATAGTAAATGATCGAATTCAGTCTCAAACCGTGAAACCGCCCCTGCTTATAGTAATAGATCAAATCCGACATGTCTCGCTTCCACTGTTCGTCCAACAACTGTGAAAATCCGGTAAATGCATCCAGAGAGATAAACAGTACCTTTTCTTCTTTTGCCAAGAGCTGCCCCATTGCCAATGATAACGATGTTTTCCCACATCGTCCAACCGGAGAATATACGCCAATGATACGTTTTTCTCGCCCCGCAAGTCCAGGGTTTGCAGCCTTTACTCCCGGAATTTCACAATATACCGCCATAATCTCCCGAATGATATCATCACCTGACTGATATTTATAAACAGAAGCTTCTTCTCGCACACCTTCTTTGTCCCGTTCTTCTGTGAGGTAAATTTTCTGTACCGTCTTTACATCTCTAATCTCTTCTTTCCCTACAGACTCCCCCGTCAAAAGTACATCAATTTCGTGGTCTCTGGCAAATTCCTCTAATCGTTCTTTCGAAGTAAACGCCTGAGCTTTAAAAATTCCTTTTTCTTTTCGATTTACATAGTCCGACAACCGTTCAGCATAGAACGGGTCCTCATCATAAACCGCCATGATCTTCTTCATCCAATTCCTCCGTTTCCTCGTTATTCATGGAACCATGCTTCCCAAAGACAGTATCCAAGGAACAGATATGGAGCCAGTCGGATCTTGATTCCTCTAAGACCAAGATATCCACACTTCCAAACATTTGCCCGAATGCTTTCCACGATCAAAGCCAGTAGAAATCCACAGAAGATCATCTGTATCCCTTGATGAACACCAAGAAATCCGACACTGATCGCTAATAGTTTGATATCACCTGCTCCCAGCACTTTGTACAAAAAGAGTACGTAAAACACAGCACATGTGCCAAAGACATGTCCCAAGAAGCGTAATAACTCAAAACCAAATTCCAAAGTCTCGCAAGTTATTGAAAGTTTCATGACTCCGATCAGAAACCCCAAAATAATGATCCAATTCCTGATCTTACCTATTTTTCAATCTGTCCATGCGGCTAAAAAGAGTACAACAAATAAACCTGCCATTAAAAACAGTCACTCCTCCCATAAAATCCTTCCAAAATAATCTTTTGGGGATAGTTGCCCGAATTTGGGCATCCGGCGAATCTGCCGGTAAATTATGTGCCAATTTGAAATGAGAACTCATTTCTGAATGTGTCCCTATTATCCTCGAAATCGATCCGAAAGTCAATTTCGAATCTGTAAAATTCACCCCTCGATTTTCGTATACTTTCAACAAATCCATTTTTTACGATTTGTCATATTTGTCTAATGACATGATCAAATCTCGCATATTCAACAAAAATAACGGATATACTACCAGTAATAAGAAATGTTGACCGACAGGAGGAAATGACCATGATTTTCCTTAAGAAAAAAGAATCTTCAAAAGAACTGGACGAACTGAAACGCCAGATCGAGATCAGTAAGATGGCGATTACATCCGCCCAAAATCAATTTGAACACGTTGTAGACCCAACTCTGATCGACTGTTACATTTATGAACTGAATGCAGCCCAACTTCGCTACCAATATCTCCTCCGCAATTTTAAATCCTGCGAACACTGATTCATGACAAGTCTCCATTTCGATGAAATTTTGTTATTCGTTAGGAAAATGTAATACGTTCACTGTTCTTTTGTGATATACTAAAGGCAGTGAACATTTTTCTTTCTATAATTAAATAAGGAGGCTTTACATATGCAGACAATTCTTGTATGCGATGATGATAAACAGATTGTAGAAGCAATAAATATTTATCTGACCGGCGAAGGTTTTAACGTGATCAAGGCTTATGACGGCTACGAAGCTCTCGATCTTCTGGCAGAAAATGAAGTGAATTTGATGATCGTGGATGTCATGATGCCTGGTCTGGATGGAATTCGTACGACATTGAAAGTTCGCGAAACCAGCAGTATTCCGATCATTATCCTATCCGCAAAATCCGAAGATACGGACAAGATCCTCGGTCTCAACATCGGTGCCGATGACTACATAACTAAACCATTCAACCCCTTAGAACTGGTTGCTCGTGTCAAATCTCAGATCCGTCGCTATACGCAACTCGGAAATCTTGGCCAGCAAAACAACTCACAGGTTTACAAGTGCGGCGGTCTTATGATCAACGATGATACAAAAGATGTAACCGTAGACGGAGATCTGATCAAACTGACACCGATCGAGTATAACATTTTACTGCTTCTTGTAAAAAATGCAGGAAAAGTATTCTCTATTGACCAGATTTACGAAAAAATCTGGAATGAAGACGCCATTGGCGCTGACAACACAGTCGCGGTTCACATTCGCCATATCCGTGAGAAGATCGAGATCAACCCAAAAGAACCTCGCTATCTGAAAGTAGTCTGGGGCGTTGGATATAAGATCGAAAAACAGTAAGGAGACTTGTTATGAGCAAACAACCGACTACGTCTTTTTTTAAGCGGTTCGTAGCGTTTCTTCATATTCTCTTTGCTTGCGTCACACTGGTCGGCATCGGATTTATGTACTTAAACAGCAACTACGGACGCGGACTGGACTGGATAGAAACGGAAACTTACGAACAATCTCCGGAATTTAATCGAAAAGTTCAATCTGATATAGCTAATATCTTTGACTATATTCAATATCAGGAAATTTTCGAGACCGGAGGTAAAGTTGATTTCAGCAAAACAGTTCTTGAAATTTCTAACTCAAAAGGTGATATCAGTTACAGCTTAAATGACATTATCACCTATGGAAAAAAACTGGGATATTATATGGATGAGTCCAGCAACTATGAACTATACGGACCATCGGATGAATATGAATACACAGAAGAAGATACCGAGCGTGTATACATTCGTTGGCGTTGTTATCAGTCAGAAGCAGCCCTGACAGGACCTGAACAGTCCTATTCGACACTTCCGGAGCTGACATATGAAATTTTAAGTCGATATTCTGCTTATTATTCCATCTACTCACGCCTGATGTCCGACTTTACAAACCTATATTTCCGCGTTGCCTTCTATTCAAAAAATGATGCGATCTACAAGGTTTACTCTAACGCGAAAGAGATGTCCAATGACGACATGATGGCAATGGGACGTTATATTTATTACTCTGGAGACTCCAACGATCTGACTGTACATACAAATTTCGGATCCACATTCCCGAGTATTCCGGCCATGATGATGGAGACGAATCCTTATAACAGTACGAAAAATTTCTTTGTACTGGGTCTTGATACAACATTTACGGCAAATGACGACTATGCTCAGGCACATGCCAATTATTACGGTTCCACAGAAACATTTGTTTGGGGAATTTATCTGACATGCATCGGCCTTGCAGGGTCCTTTATTACAATCCTTTTCCTCTTGTTTGCATCCGGTCACAAGACACTTGCAGACAAGACCATTACATTATATCCGATTGATAAACTAAAGACAGAAGTCATGCTTGTGATCATGCTCTTTGTAACCTATATCGGAGTTACGATCGGTGCACCTGTTACTTCAAAAATGTTCCATCTTTTTGTAACATCTTATTATTGGGACCGCGTTGATCGAATTGTCGTATTTGGCGTTACCTACTTCTGTCTGATCTTAGCATTTTTCAGTCTGGTACGTCGCTACAAAGCAGAAACACTCTGGTCCAACAGTGTTCTTCGTGATCTAACAAAGATGCTCTCAGAGCATACTTTTAAATATCGTTTGAGCATTTCCTATCTGTTATATTTGGGATGCAATACCTTGATCGTTATTTGGGGATGTTGTTACGTCCTTACAAATCGAGACCATTCTATGGATTCTATGCCATTCCTTATTGCATTTGGACTTTGGATAGTCGGAAATCTTGCTGTTTTCTATTTCCTTTATCGTTATGCGACACAAACAGACAAGATTCACGAAGCAATTGAGCGACTGGCTGCCGGAGAGACTAGCTACAAAGTTGATGTTACGGACTTCCACAGCCTGGAAGCAGACCTTGCAGAAGGTTTGAATCGAATCAGTGACGGTCTGGAAACAGCTCTTGCTGAGCAGGTGAAGAGCGAACGTCTGAAAGCCGATCTGATCACAAACGTTTCTCACGACATTAAAACACCGCTTACTTCTATTATTAACTATGTCGATTTGATCAAACGAGAAAACATCCAGGATCCAAAGATTCAAAAATATCTGGAAGTGCTTGACCAGAAGTCGCATCGTTTAAAAACACTGACCGAAGATCTGGTGGAAGCATCCAAAGCCAGTTCCGGAAATATCAAGTTAGAAATGATGGATATTGATATCGTAGAATTGGTGCAACAGACCAACGGAGAATTTGAAGACAAATATGAACTCAACCGTTTAAAACTCATTTCCACGCTTCCAAATGAGGTCATTATCATTGAAGCTGATGGCAGACGCTTATGGCGAGTTCT
>JAZRLX010000195.1:0-11170 GCA_045647085.1 Pilosibacter sp. | reverse complement strand
CCAAACATTTCTGCAAAGGTTCCGAAAATCTCTTCTCCATCTGTAAGACCTTCGCCTTTTGCAGTCAGTGCATAGCGGTTGAAGCTGTCTAATACATCGCGGTAGCGATACTGATCGTCTCTTGTAAGGAGACCGGCTTTTTTCTTGCCCTCGTACTCAGCTTGGATTTCATCGCTTAATGCCGCAAACAGGTCAAGCGCCTCCTGTCCATTCTCCTCTGCAAGGCGTGCTTTAAACTCTTTTAATTTTCCAAACAGCATTTCCAGATAGTTTTCCATCTTTCCTGCTTTTGCAAATTCCACGTTGAGCTTCGCAAGAAGCAGACCGATAACAGAAAGCTTCTCATCAAACGGTGCTCTCGCTGCCTGCTCCATAAGTTCTTCGTCGCGGTTTCCTTTGAGCACTTCATCAATCTGGTACTGGGACTGATATTTGTAGTACAGCTCCAGATAGTTTGCAAAGTCTTTGGAGATCTTTGCATGCTGAATATACTGTTTTACCACGTCTCTGTCGCACGGAAGACCGATCTTTTCGTATACTTCCAGGAATCTGGACAGATCCTCCCATCCTCGCGGAGTTGCGAAGATTTTACCATCTACCGTTGTTTCTACCTGATAGAAATAATGCGGTTTCGCTGTCAGGTAAGAAATGATCGCCGGATGGATCTCAGCCAGTTTTGCATATTCTTTCCAAACTGCAAAGTCTGCCTCTACATCGATCTTCTTTACACGGTCCAGAGTCGCGATATCGAAATCTCTTACGGATTTGTTGTACTCCGGCGGGTTACCTGCCGCTGCGATGATCCAGCCGTCCGGGATCTTGTGGTTACCAAATGTTTTATACTGTAAGAACTGAAGCATCGCCGGTGCCAGTGTCTCAGACACACAGTTGATCTCGTCGATGAAGAGGATACCCTCTTTCAGTCCTGTCGCTTCCATCTTGTCGTAGATAGCAGCTACGATCTCACTCATGGTATACTCTGTTACATGCTTTTCTTCACCGCCGTAGTTTTTCTGAGAAATAAACGGAAGACCGATAGCACTCTGACGAGTGTGGTGTGTGATTGTGTAAGATACCAGGCCGATCTGGCACTCTCTTGCCACCTGCTCCATGATCTGAGTTTTACCGATACCTGGCGGTCCCATTAACAGAACCGGTCTCTGTCTCATGGACGGGATCTCATATTCACCGTGGCTGTCCTTTGTAAGATACGCTTTGATCGTATTTTTTATCTCATCTTTCGCTTTCTTAATATTCATTCTAATTCCCTCTTTGCTCTTACCACTTTGTTTCTTTCACTTCTTCACCGATCTCTTCCGGTGAAAGAATGATCTTGATCGCCCACGGCGGAACATCCAGATCGTTGTAATTTTCCTGCATGAACACAAATGCCACATCGTAGATCGGCATCTTTACCGGGAAAATTCCGTAACCGTCGGTAAAGTAGATCAGACCTTTTAAATTTTTAAACTTCTGGGCCTTGACCATGCGGTCTACGTGGACAAACGCCGGTCTAAAGTCCGTTCCACCGTAACCGTGGAGTTCCAGATTGTCCATATATCTGCGCAGGTCTTCATCTTTTTCGATCAACACATCTTCCTGAACCTGATCGTCACACTGAATGATGTGAATATTTACTTTCTTGAAGAAACTCTCCGACTGGGAAAGTACGGAATACGTCTCTTCCAGGAACTTCTTCACCAGATCGCCGGAACAAGACATGGACGTATCGATAACGATAACGAAGTCTTCAATCCTTCGAATCTCCTTGGTCTCCATCGGTTCGATCAGCGGCATGTTTCCGTACAGTTCCATTCCATAGTGGTAGAATACATAGTCGAATGCATCCGGATCCACCTGAACCGTTTCTTTCAATACAGAGAACTTTCTTAAAAACTCTTTATAATTATAGCGCTCTCGGTTTTCCACCGCCAGCTGGCTCATCAGGTCTTTATCGTCGTCCGATGCCTCGTTGGCAAAGGCCTCCATCTCCACCTGCATCTTCTCGCGCTTGTCGTCCCAGTCCTCTTTTTTGTTTCGCACTTGGTTCGGCTGCGGCGGTTTCTCGTCTTTTCCCCACTTACAGTGGTCATCGCGGAAGAACTCGGCCGAGAAACGACGGTATTCTTCTTCTGTCAGATTCAGCTCCTGCAGCGCCTTATATACGCTCTCTGCGTTGAATACAGAGATTTTCTTTTCCAAACGTCCATACATGTCTCTTCTTGTGGAAGAAAGCGGTAAGTGGACACACAAGCGGTACAGGCTGTCAATGATCGACTCCACAGCAATATCACATGCCAGATTCCAGTAATCTTCTGCCCTCTTTTTGCGGTTCCAAATATGGCAGAACAGACAGTGCAGAACTGCGTGCAAATATGTGCGATTTACCAGAACACGACTCTTTTTATACATGCGCGCCAAGGTGGCCGGTTCAAAATACAAGCCGCTTCCATCGGTCGCGATCCCTCGTACCGACAGGTCCGGGGCAAAATAAAGGGAACTTAATGCCACATCCAGAAACCGCATGGACAGATAGATTTCATTTCTGGCATTCCTTAAAATGTCCAGACAGACGGAAATAAATTCCTCCTGGTCCACGCGCTCATTGTAAATGGGGGATACATATCTCTCATGTTCCTGCATGGCTCCATTCCTCCTTCTATCAATACTCTCGAATCATTTACTGATTCATTCCTAAAAATCAAATGCAAATTTTTTCTTCTTCGCCGGATATAATCTCCGTTTCAGATCCAACAATACGCCGGATGCTTCTGCCAGTTTCTTCTTGGAAGACTCTTCGATCAGACGCTCCATATCTGCCTCGGACAGACACCAGGTATCATCCACCTTCGCCTCTCCGTAGTTGCCTGCCACCCAGCGGAAATACTCGCCGTTGTTCATATGGCTCAGTAATACTTCACAAAGATGTTCCTTCAGGTACGCTTCGTACGCTTCCTTTGCAGATGCGGTCACTCCATGCGGGAACATCAGACGATTGATCGCTGTCTCCGATGCATTCGCTACCGTTTCTTCGATAACTTCATGGAAGAATACTTTATCGTATTTATCATACTGGATTTTCTTGTCAATGATGCAGTAACGGTATTTCTGACCGGTTCCGTGGATACTGAAACTTAAGTTTCTCGCCGGAGAGTTCTCAATAGATTCATCATAGAACTCCGGAAATACGACACGGGCAATCTCTTTCTCTCCGCCCTGTCCGTCCGGTACGATACAGTGTACGATAAGGCGATCTATGATCTCTGTTACGAAATCACGGATCGCAGATTTCTCATCCGCTCCCATATGAATATACAGTTCTCGGATCCCTCTGCAGCCGTTGAATATGCCGCCGCCGATCTCTCTGGTCTCGGCATAGAAATGCAGGGTGCGCAGTTTTTCACAGTTGTAAAAACCATATCGTCCGATCCTGCGCAGTGTCTTCGGAAGATATACTTCCTTGATATCCAGTCTTGCCAGTGCACGGTCTTCTAACTCCGTTACCGGAAGTCCGCCGAGTGTATCCGGAACGACACAGACTGCACCCGGATCCAATGCTTTGATGATGGCAGCTCCGCCATTTTTTTCTACAAATTCAAATCCATTTTCTATCATAATTATCTACCTGATCACATGCAAAAATAGCAGGAACCGGTCTTTTTATCAAAAACCTGTCCCTGCTAATTATTTTAACTGATTATACGTTTTTCATCAAGTCTTACAAAGCTTTTTCATCGCACTGAATCGATAGTAATAGATTACAAATGCGATCGATGTCGCACTCCAGCTCAGCGGATAGCTGAATAAGGTTGTGAAGAGGTCCGGACGGATCGCGCCTGCTGTAAAGATCCATACGACACGAAGAATACATGTACCCACGCAGATGATCAGCATCGGAATAAATGCATCACCGATACCGCGCAGTGTACTTGGGAATACATTTACACATGCGTAGCAGAACCAGAACGGTGCCTGGAACTTGATGATCATCATACTGTCTGCCAGTACCATCGGATCATCCGTAAACAATGCACTGATCGCAGTGCCGAATGTATAAACAGCGGCTGCCAGGATCGCAGTGGCTGTCAAAGTCATTCCCAGACCCACATAGGTTCCCTTTTTCAATCGCTCGATCTTTCCGGCGCCAAAGTTCTGACCGGCAAACGTTGTAATGGAGATGCTCAGTGCATCCATGGTCATCCAGAAAATACCGTCGATCTTTCCAAATACTGCCCACGCAGCGATCGTATCGGTTCCGAATCCGTTGATATTTGCCTGGATCACGATATTGGACACCGAATACATCACCGACTGCATACCTGCCGGAAGTCCGATCTGAATGATCTTTTTTAAGATCATCTTGTCCATCTTGAGCGCTTTGATCTCGAAGCGGTAAGACTCCTTTGAGCGCATCAGTGTGATCAAAACTAAGGTTGCTGCCATGGCCTGAGAAAGGATCGTCGCAAGAGCTGCTCCTGCCACTTCCATCTTTAAGATCACAACAAACAAAATATCCAGCACAATATTAGTCAGACATGCGCAGATCAGGAAAAACAGCGGACGTTTCGAATCTCCGACTGCACGGAGGATCGCTGCACCCATGTTATAAAGCAAGTTTCCGATCACACCCATAAAATAGATGCGCATGTAAGTTACAGAGTAATCAATGATCTCTTCCGGTGCACCCATAGCGCGGATCGCTGCCGGTGCAAAGATCTGACCGATGATCAGCAGACAAACACCACCGCCGATCGCCAGACAAAACGCAGTATGCACAGACTTCTTTACCATCTCCGCATTTCCGGCGCCATAATACTGAGAAACCACAACGGAAGATCCGGAGGACATACCTACAAAGAATCCTACCAGAAGATTGATCAATGTACCTGTCGTTCCGCCTACCGCAGACAGAGCCTCTTTACCTACAAATCGGCCTACAATGATCGCATCCGCCGTATTATAAAGCTGCTGAAAGAAGGTTCCAAATAAAATCGGAAAGAAGAAGATCAGGATCTGCTGCCAGATGACACCTTCCGTAATTCCATTTTTCTGTACCGCTACTTCGCGATTTCTACTCATAATTCCCACCTATATATTCCCTGTGAAAACATAGGGGATATTACGCCGCCTCCGGCCATAACATCCCCTGTTGAGTTTCTTCTGTCAACTATACGTTTATAACATATGTGCACGCAGGAATTCTGCGCTCTGTGCACAAAGGTACGCCGGCGGAATATCAAGGATTGTCTTACATCCGCTCATGCCTTCCTGTTTCATGCGATATGCAGCTCTCGCACACGCTGCGATCACGGAAGATGTAAACTCCGGATTGGAATCCAGTTTTAAACTGTACTCGATCACATGATTGTGCTCCAGATCCCAGCCTGTTTTACCGCTGCGGATCACGAAACCGCCGTGCGGAAGTGCAGAATGGTCACGCTTCATCTCTTCTTCTGTAATAAAATGAACGGTTGTGTCGTAATCTGCAAAATAAGCCGGCATTGTCACGATATCGTGCTCGATCTGTGCAAGGTCAGCGCCTTCTTCTGCCACTACGAAGCACTCACGAGTGTGCTTCTCTCTAGTGATCAGATCCGGTGTCTCGCCGCCGCGGATTCTCTCAAGGGCACTGTCTACCGGGATTGTATACTGTCTGCAGTCTTTAACACCTGCAACACGACGCACCGCGTCAGAATGGCCCTGGCTCACGCCCTTGCCCCAGAATGTATAATCTTTACCGTTCGGAAGCACTGCATTTGCATACACACGGTTCAGAGAGAACATACCCGGATCCCATCCTGCGGAGATCACAGCCACATTGCCGCCTGCTTTTGCTGTCGCGTCAACATTTGCAAAATGCTCCGGAATCTTAGAATGATTGTCAAAGCTGTCTACGACTGTAAAATACTTTGCATACTCCGGTGTCTGTACCGGAAGATCAGTTGCACTGCCTCCACAAAGGATCAGTACGTCCACTTCATCTGCATGATCTTTTGCCTCATCGGCATGATATACGGAAACGCCCTCGGTCAGGATCTTTACTGTTGCCGGGTCACGTCTTGTAAACACTGCTGCGAGCTCCATATCCGGGTTGTTTTTCACTGCGCACTCGATGCCGCGTCCCAGATTGCCATAGCCCATAATACCAATTCTGATTGCCATCTCTTACTACCTCCATGTTGTCTACAATCTGCTATCATTTTAGCAAGCTAAAGGGAGAGTGTCAATCAAATTTTCTTTATGGGTGTCTCAATCCTTCCCACTGATCACGTCTCGGCATCGGAATGCTTACCCCCAATATGATCTTTACAAGCCATACAAAGAATACCAATACAAGAACCGGGATTACGCAGGACGTAACCAGCAATACAGCCAGCGCCTCTAAATAGTGATTCAGAACATTTTCTATCTTATCTGTCGCAACTGTAACAGTATCTGATACCTTTGAAAGTAATTCCGAAAACAGATTTCCTTTCTTCTCCTCTTCCTTTGCTGCACTGAGTTCTGCGTCTTCCTCAATCTCCTCTGTCGTCTCCAAGGCCAGATCGATGGTGCTCTGGATCGACGAATGATATGTCTTTTCGATCAAATTGGAAACTCCCACACTGGCCGGGATCACCAACACGATCGCGCAGCCAAACACCGCCAGCTTTGCTGCGATCTGTTTCATCAAATGGCTCCGCGAGAGAATCCCTATCGCGCAGATCGCACATGCCAGCGGAACCAGTACTTTAAATGCTGCATATCCGGTGATCGTTACCAAATATTTTTCCAGATAGATCGCACTAAGCACCAGCAAAAAATAGGTGCTCAAATCTGCCAGCTTCTCTGCGATCGGTGTCGCTACATCTCCCGGTATCATCGTGATCGCCGATGAGACTCCAATCGATGAGAGCGACAATTTCATTACTGTTTCTCTGGTCTCCTCCAGATGCTCGATCGTTTCTCTGTGTGTTTCCGGCGATGACGCATAATCCGCTACGACGAAAAATGAAAACCATGCGACAACTCCCAGTACCGCAATGATCACCAGTGGTTTCCAATAACCTTCCATCTTGTAATTCATTCAGCTTCCACTCCTTTCAAAACTCCCTTGTACCATCTATTTTACGCGATCCTCAAACAATTTCAACGGACCAAAAAGCGAAATAGCGCAGGCTATTGGGGAACATTTACCCCAATTGCCTACGCTCTTTTCTCATAAAGTATATTACTGCAACCGCTGTTATAATTTCTGATACTGCCACCACTGCCCAGATTCCGTTTACACCAAAAAGTGCCGGAAGTACGAATACCAGAATGCTGTTTAATGCAATTCCACGCATCACGGTAATCATAAGAGACAGCTTTGGTCTTACAACTGCCTGGAAATACGTTCCGAAAATGATATTCCATTCGCTGATCACGAAACTTACAAAGTACAATTTGATCGCCGGAACAGCCATCGCAATGATCTGCTCGGTCGGAACGAGGAACAGTTCTGCGATCGGCACCGGAATCAGGAAACCGGAAGATGTAAATAGAACACCCGCAGCCATGGCCACCGCCAAACTGAGGTTTCGACCTTCACGCACACGCTCTGAATTGCCTGCACCATAGTTGGCTGAGATCATCGGCTGAGCCGCCTGCGCGATACCATTGGACAGAGATGTTACCACCAGTGCCACATTGCTGATAATTCCATAAACAACAACACCGATATCGCCCACATATTTCAAAAGCTGCAAATTGAACAACAACATGATCAATCCACCGGAAAGCTCCATAATAAAGCTTGGCATACCATTTACAAGTACATCCTTGCATTTTCTCAGACTGATCTCTCGTCCTAATTTCAGGTGATTGTCAGCTTTTAAGAAATGACTGCCAAGGATCATGATCGTCAAGAGTGTACCTGCTACAGTCGCCAGTACAGCTCCTGCCATCCCCCAGTGGAACATGTAAATAAAAATATAATCCAGCACCACATTTGTGACACCGCCGGCTACGACACCGGTCATCGCCAGACGCGGCGCACCGTCATTTCGAACGAACGCCTGCAAAAAGCAGGAGAATATATAAAGTGGCGATGCGATCATTAAAATCCGGCCGTATGGAACCGCGTACTCGCGCATCGTCGGTGTACAGCCCAGGAAATTCAGCAACGGTTCAAAGAACACATTGCAAAGCACCACCGATAATACAGCCAGAATCGCTGCCAGGATCAGCGCTGTCGTAAAATAACCTCGTGCTTCCTGCTCCTCTCCCTTTCCTCTGGAAAATCCAAAGAGCACACTGCCTCCGATTCCACACATCATACCAAATCCGTAAAATGTGCTGTACATCGGAAGTAAAATATTTAATGCTGCCAGTCCGTTGGCACCGACACCGCGTCCAATCATCATGGTATCCGCCAAAATATAGATCGATGTCACCATGGTGGCGCTGACAGACGGAACCAGATAATTGATAAATACGTTCCGAACAGGATCGTGTAATAAGTCAATTTGTTTCATGATATCCTCATCATTTTGAAAGGTCGACGGACACTCTCGCCCACCGACCTCAAATTCTAAGCCATATTAAAGTTTGTATCTGCATATCCAGCCAGAACATCCGCCATTTCCTGACCGAATTCCGCTGCATAATCTTCAAGCACTTTCTTGCTGATCGCTTTGCCTTCCTCTCCGAAGACAGCCTCGCAAACCTCTGCATACGCCCAGTAAGAATGAGCATTATGGTACTCGAAGTTTCTAAGTCCTTCCGGGTTCTTTACGATCTGCATATCCGGAGACATGTTTGCATTTTTTACGCTCTGGATGCAATAGTCGTGATCATGGAGTGTCTGCGGAACCACATAGGTGATCTCCGGGTTAAAACCACGGCAGATGGAAGCGTCGAGAACACTGCAGTATGCAAGTCCGGCTTCTTTTAATCCCATCTTTTTGAACTGCGCATGCCACGGGCATGTGTGCACATGGAACGTGTAGTCCGGAGCAAACTCTGTCACTTCAGAACGGTTCTGAGCGCCTAAAGCTAAGATCTCCTCTGTATTTACCCATTCACCATAACGACAATATGTCTCATAAGTCAACGGCTGACCATCACGGATCGCTCTCTGTGCCATACGACGGCCACGCTGACCACCATAATACTGAGTGCCGTGAACGAAAGCTGCTTTGCCATTTTCGCCAAATGCATCTGTCATATGAACATAATACTTTGCTGCGATAAACGCATGTGTCATTTCATTGAATCCCATGATCATATCCTCCTTTTATTTCTCACCAAGAATATCAGACAGCTGTGCAAACTGCTCCAGAGAAAGGGCCTCGCCACGAACTGTTGCCGGAAGTCCCATCTGCTCGATCGCTGCAAGGATCTTTTCTTTTGTATACGGAATCTCCGGAGAGTTATTAAGTCCGTTCTGCAGAGTTTTTCTTCTCTGATTGAACGATGCACGGATGATGCGGAACATGTGCTCTGCATCCTTTACCTGCACCGGCATTTCTTTATGTCTGGTCAGACGAATTACCGCACTTCCAACATTTGGACGCGGAATGAAGCAGTTCGGCGGAACGTTTGCAACGATCTCCGGCTCTGCATAATACTGTACTGCAAGGGAAAGTGCACCGTAGTCCTTGGATCCCGGACCTTCCTGCATACGGTCAGCCACTTCTTTCTGCACCATAACGGTAATGTTGTCAATCGGAACACCGCTCTCAAACAATCCCATAATGATCGGAGTAGTAATGTAGTACGGAAGGTTCGCAACGACTTTGATCGGTCGACCGTCATTATATTTCTCTGCAATTTCTTTAATGTCTACTTTTAAGATATCCTCGTTGATCACTGTTACGTTGTCATAACCTGCCAGTGTCTCTCCAAGGATCGGGATCAGGTTCTTATCGATTTCAACCGCCACTACCTGACGCGCATTTTCTGCCAGATACTGTGTCATGGTTCCGATACCCGGACCGATTTCCAGAACACAGTCTTCTTTTGTCACACCTGCAGAAGAAATGATCTTCTCCAGCACGTGAGTGTCAATCAAAAAGTTCTGACCGAACTTCTTCTGGAACATAAATTCATATTTCTGAATGATTTCTATGGTATTCTTCGGATTTCCAAGATTTGCCATATTGCCTCCTAAACGATTCGATACAATCTCTTTGCGTTCTCCGCTGTCACACGGATCACCTCTTCCACGCTCATTCCCTTGAGCGCAGCCATCTCTTCGACTACGTGAGTCAGATACAGGGAAGAATTTCTTTTTCCACGATACGGAACCGGTGCCAGATACGGACAATCTGTTTCAAGAACCAGTTTATCCATCGGCGCATATTCCACAACTTCCTTTAATTTTTTACCATTTTTGAATGTCAGTACACCGCCGACACCAATAAAATAGTCCATATTCAAATACTCACGAGCCATCTCCACTCCGTAGGAAAAGCAGTGGATGACACCTCCTGTCGTATCTTTATGTTCAGATTTCATGATCTCCAGGGTATCCTGTGCCGCATCACGGCTGTGGATGATTACAGGAAGTCCGATTTCTTTTGCAATATCCAACTGACGCACAAACCACTTCTTCTGTATATCGCGCTCCACATTGTCCCAATAATAATCGAGACCGATCTCTCCGATTGCCACGATTTTTTCGTTTGCCGCATTCGCTTTGATCCACTGGATATCCTCTTCTGTCATTTTCCCGCAGTCACTCGGATGAACGCCGAGGGCACCGTACACAAACGGATACTTTTCTGCAAGCGCGAGCGTTGTCTTGCAGGAGCGCATGCTTGCGCCAATATTTACAATGGTACCTACACCATGTTCTTTCATACTCTCAAGCAGCTCATAACGGTCCGCATCAAAGTCTTCGTCATCGTAATGAGCATGCGTGTCAAAAATATATTCCATTCTTTTATCTCCAAAGTCTAGTTTACACAATTGCTGCGCCTGCCAGCCAAACCGCCAGCAAATGCACAGGGTAGAACACATAGGGCATCAGCCCAAGTTTTCTTCCTCTTTCTCCATTGTAACGGCTGATGAAGAAAAAAGCAATCCATGCAAACAAGACTTCCATACTGAATCCGTAAATCAGAATCATCACCAGGCATCCGGCAGTCACCATTTCTGCCGGACGATACCGAAGCAGATACAACACCGCGATCAGCAGGACTCCCGA
>JAZRLX010000194.1:0-20939 GCA_045647085.1 Pilosibacter sp. | reverse complement strand
ATTTTCAATTTGAACGACCTTATTGCGATATCCCTTCTCGATCCAGTCAATAAATCTCTGATCCTTTGACTGTGTATACACGCAATCTGCCGCATCGAACATCACCTGCATACCTGCTGCATACATATCCTCTGCAATCTCCGATGCCAGCTTTTTATCGAAATCCGTAAAGAATTTTTTCTTTCCTTCGTATTCCAGGTAATAACCATTTCCGGATATCAGATATACGTCGTCCTGTACCGGTCCGAAAATGTGCTTCATACTGCCTACAGGTCTTCCACTGGCGCCTACAAATGCAATCCCCTGTTCTTTTAATTTATGGATCACTTCATAAAGCTCCGGATGTAAGGAACTGGAACCGTCTACGACAAGAGTTCCATCCACATCTGATGCGATCAATTTGATCATATTCTTTTTCTCCTTAAAAGTTTTTCAACTCTTGATACACCATACTGATCGGAAGTCCCATCACATTCGCATAGGACCCTTTCAGGCCTTTAATATATCTTCCAAAAAATCCCTGAACTGCGTACGCACCTGCTTTGTCCATTGGCTCTTCACTGTTCGCATACTCGAGGATTTCCTCTTCCGTCATCGGATATACTTCTACATCTGTCGCATCAAAGAAGTTGCGGACCATATCTTCCGCTCCATCTTCCCCCTTCAGTACCATGCACACACCGGTATACACCTGATGTGCACGGCCTTCGATACTGCGGATCATCTCTGCCGCCTCTTCGTGATCATGCGGTTTACCAAGGATCCTTCCATCCACAGCCACAACAGTATCAGAACCGATCACCAGTGTTCCCTCCGGCTGATTCTTGGCTACATCCTGAGCTTTCTGCCTGGAAAGCTCCATCACCACTTCTCCCGGTTCAGAAGAAGTCACCACTTCTTCTACATGGCTTACGATTACCTCCGGCTCGATTCCGATCTGTCGGAGAAGTTCCAGCCTCCGCGGGGATGCAGAGGCCAGAACGATATTATGAAATTTACCAAATTCCATAGTTACCCTCTTTGTTTTCGTATAAATTTATTTCACAAATTTGAAATCCTCTTTATCTTTCATAGAAAGAACAAAGGCTTTCAATAATTCTTTCGCATATTCTGCGTCCTGAAGATCGATCAGTTCAACAGCGCTGTGAGCTGCACGGGACGGAATGGAAATACCACAGGTCGGTACACCTTTTCCTGCGTGCTGCATCTCTCCCGCATCGGTACCAATTCCCACAAGGATCTCTACCTGATACGGAATGTTGTTCTCTTTTGCTACATTCTGGAGGAATTTGCGCACCGGAACACTGGCCAACAGACTTGCGTCCATCGCTTTAATTCCCGGTCCCTTGCCAAGACATACTGTCTTATCCATCATCGCTTCCGGAGTATCGCTGGCAGCAGTCGTGTCTACGGAAAGAGCCACATCCGGTCTGATTCCGTGGGAAGCAGAACGTGCTCCGCGAAGACCAACCTCCTCCTGAACAGAGAACACACCATAGACCGTTCCATGCACCTGGCTGAAATCCACTTCTTTTAACATCTGTGCAAGGATCGCACAGCCGACTTTATCGTCAAATCCGTGACCGACTGCACGGTTCTGACCGATCTCACGGTATGGGGAACCCCAGACGATCGGGTCACCCACCTGAACACCCATGGCCTCCGCGCCGGCTTTATCACGGGCACCGATGTCGATATAGAGTTCGGTGTACGGACGCACTCTTTCAGCATTGTCAAATCTGCGCATATGTGCAGAAATAAAACCGATCACACCATAGAGCGGACCATTGTCTGTACATACAAGCACCGGTTCAGCCGGAAGAATACGGTCATCATTGCCTCCCAGCTTCTCAAAGCGGATCAATCCACTCTCTTCAATTTTCTTTACGATGAATCCCACCTCATCGCTGTGAGCCGATACCATCAGCACAGGGCCCGGATGAGCACCCTCTTTTTTCACGATCAGGTTACCGATTCCATCGATTTCCCAGGAGTCAACGTTGCTGCAAAGATAATCGCGCAGATAGCGGATCACATCCTGCTCATGTCCGCAGGCGGAAGGAATACCAACCAGTGTTTCAATCAGTTTCTTCATCTTTTTGTTTCTCCTTACATATTACTTATTTTCATTTGAAGAATCTTAAAAAGAGGAACACCAGAAAAAGATTTTCATGGTATCCCCCTTTTCTCAATTCTAAATATTCTTAATTAGAATGCCATCTTCTCTTCAAGGTAGTTCTTGAGCTCAGCGATCGGAATACGAACCTGCTCCATAGTGTCTCTGTCACGTACTGTAACAGCGCCGTCTTCAGCAGACTCGAAGTCATATGTTACGCAGAACGGAGTACCGATCTCATCCTGTCTTCTATATCTCTTACCGATGTTTCCTCTGTCGTCAAACTCACAGTTGTAGTGCTTGGAAAGCTCTGCAAAGATTGCCTCTGCACCCTCGTTAAGTTTCTTGGAAAGCGGAAGTACAGCAACCTTAACCGGAGCAATTGCCGGATGGAAATGAAGAACGGTTCTTACATCGCCTTCGTTGATCTCTTCTTCATCGTAAGCAGCGCAAAGGAATGCAAGAGTTACACGGTCAGCACCAAGAGACGGCTCGATAACGTACGGAATGTACTTCTCTTTGCTCTCGTCGTCGAAATATGTCATATCCTGACCGGATACGTTCTGATGCTGAGTTAAGTCGTAATCAGTTCTGTCAGCGATACCCCAAAGCTCGCCCCAGCCGAACGGGAATAAGAACTCGATATCTGTAGTTGCTTTACTATAGAAGGAAAGCTCTTCCGGAGAATGGTCACGAACACGCATCTCTTCCGGTTTGATACCAAGAGTCTGTAACCAGTCGATGCAGTACTGTTTCCAGTATGCGAACCACTCAAGGTCTGTATCCGGTTTGCAGAAGAACTCTAACTCCATCTGCTCGAACTCACGTGTACGGAATGTGAAGTTACCCGGTGTGATCTCGTTACGGAAAGATTTACCGATCTGGCCAATACCGAACGGAACTTTCTTTCTGGATGTTCTCTGTACGTTCTTGAAGTTTACGAAGATACCCTGAGCTGTCTCCGGTCTTAAGTATACAGTATTTTTTGCATCCTCTGTTACACCCTGGAATGTCTTGAACATCAGGTTGAACTGACGGATGTCTGTGAAATCGTGTTTGCCGCAGCTCGGGCAGTTGATACCGTGCTCATCAATGTACTGCATCATCTGCTCGTTTGTCCATCCATCGATACCGCCTTCGTTTTCAACACCGTTCTCAGCCATGTAATCCTCGATGAGTTTATCTGCACGGAAACGCTCTTTACAAGCCTTACAGTCCATAAGCGGATCAGAGAATCCACCAAGGTGACCGGAAGCCATCCAAGTCTGTGTGTTCATAAGGATCGCACAGTCAACACCTACGTTGTACGGGCTCTCCTGAATGAATTTCTTCCACCATGCACGTTTTACGTTGTTCTTTAATTCAACACCAAGATTACCATAATCCCATGTATTTGCAAGACCACCGTAAATCTCGGAACCCGGGTATACAAAACCTCTGGATTTCGCAAGTGCTACGATCTTTTCCATTGTCTTTTCCATAACAATTCTCCTTTTACTAATTAAAGTTACGTTTATTTAAACACCACGTACGATACTTCGTCTTCCGGTGTTTGAATCATGTTTGTTCCGACCACGGACACACCTTCAGAAATATACTGAATACTTCCGTCTGTCTGGATCAACGCAGCGCCCTCAATGGCCGCCACATATAGTTTGCTCTGCTTCATGACTTCATCTGCTGCAACTGTCGTCTGTTCTTTCGCAAGCTTTGTAAAGGACTTTCCAACCAGATAACCCTTGGCCACACCGTCAGAAACAGTTGTAATATCCAGATCTGTCACCCGGATCGCACTCTCCTCATCCGGATACTGCTCCATAAAGTCCAGATATGCATCCGCATTGGCGAAATCGATCAGAAGCTTTGCGGTTCCATCTGCCAGTGTGCATTCTTTGACTGAGGCTGTGGAACTTTCTCCCGCAGAAGCATTGAAATCTGCCAACACTTCTTCGACAAATGCTTTCAATTCCTCAGCGCCGTAGTAATCTGCCTCGTAGGTCTCTACTGTCGCACTGGTAACTTTACCTTCACTTGTGATATATAAGCTCGATTCGGTCGGTACAAATGCCGGAGCACTCTGACCGGAACAAGCGGTAAGAATGGACGCGGCTAATGCCACACCCATAAATAACTTTTTATGCTGCATATTTTATCTCCTGTAAAGGATTTCGAATTACGTACTATTATCTACAAGAACTTCTAAAATGTCAAGCGAATGAAATTGTTTATCGACAAATCTTCTCTTATTCTCCTCTACGCATCTGGCAAATTCCGTCAAAACGTCTTCTTTTACATTGAAGGTATATAACCTCTCGATCGTTGAATACAACACATATTCCCAGGTGTACTGCGTCGATTCACTGATCCTGCCAAGAGGCTGTTCTCTGTATTCGCCGTTTAACTGCATAAGTTTCAATTCGAATACCGGTTTGACCAGGCGATTCGGTATACTCTCTTTCAAAAGTGCCCGCAAGGACTGATAGAGAAGCTTTAGAATATCCACCGCTTCGACATTTTCTCTTCCATAATAATCCGCAAACTCCAGGAAATAGGAACCGTAACAGGTCGCTTCCATATCGGCAGCGATCTCACGAAAGTAGTTAGTCACTTCCGCTCCTGCAAGTGTATACGATTCTTTTCCTTCATAGAGTGTAAATTTACCGAAGACAAACGGTCCGGAACAGGCCATCAGGGAATTTCCCGGTCGCCTTGCCCCTCTGGCGAAGGCTGTGATCTTGCCTCGCTCGCAGGTCAGGATCACCAGCCGTCTGTCATATTCTCCAACCGGAGAAGCTTTTAAGACCATTCCGGTCACACTTACCTGCTCTCTCATGGAACCCTTTCTCTAACTCTTAAACATCTTTCGGGTTGTAACCGTAATTCTTCATATATAATTCACTGTCACGCCATTCTTTGCGAACCTTCACCCAAAGCTGAAGATTGACTTTCGCATCCATCAGGTTTTCAATCTCGATTCGCGCGGATGTTCCGATACGTTTTAACATGGAACCGCCTTTACCGATGATGATGCCCTTGTGGGACTCACGCTCGCAGATGATCGTTGCTTCGATATCAAAGATACCGTTGTCACGCTCTGTCATCTTTTCGATGGTTACTGCGATTCCGTGCGGGATCTCATCAGACATCATACGAAGGGCTTTTTCACGGATCAGCTCAGAAGCGATCTGACGCATCGGCTGATCGGTTACTGTCTCTTCATCATAATACTGCGGACCTTCCGGGAGCATCTGATAAATCGTATGGATCAGGGTATCGGTATTGTTCTTTCTAAGACCGGATACCGGAATGATATCCTTGAAACGATACACATCTTTGTATGTCTCGATAGTTTTAATGATATCTTCTTTTTTCACAGTATCGATCTTGTTGATAACCAGGATAACCGGAGTCTTTACTTTGTTCAGAGTCTTTAATACCTGCTGCTCGCTGGCACCGATGTAAGTGCCCGGCTCTACCAGCCAGAGGATCACATCCACTTCTTTTAAAGTGTGCTCTGCTACACTGACCATATATTCGCCAAGTTTATTTTTTGCTTTATGAATACCCGGTGTATCCAGAAAAATGATCTGGCCTCTTTCATCTGTGTAGACCGTCTGAATTCTGTTTCTGGTAGTCTGCGGTTTTTCAGAAGTAATCGCGATCTTCTGTCCGATCAGATGATTCATCAGTGTGGATTTACCCACATTCGGACGACCGATCAGAGTTACAAAACCGGACTTGTATACTTTTTTCTTACTCATGCTTTCCTCCATTATATAATGGCTTAATCTCACCAAACATGTCTTTGTCTGCTTTGATCTTCTCTTCGTTACCGATCGTACAAACTGCTCCTGTTTCTAAAATCTTGCGAACGATTCCGGAAAGACCGCGAATATCCTCCTGAGTTGCATTCAGGATTTCTTCTCGCTCTTTCTTTAACATCTCGTCTGTCACACCGGAATACCAGCCGGACAATCCACGAACACCCTTTAAGGAAGGTGTCAGCGGAGTATCGATGTCGCTGATCGTACCGATCACATACTTCGTCATATCTCTCTCATCTGCGTCAAACTGCTCCAGATATTCCGGAATTCCATCATAAATCTCATTGGATTCCTTGACATTCGGATCACGGTAAGATACAAAATAACCTTCTCCGGAACGGCTGATACCGCTCATGCATCCATAAGCACCGCCTTTTACACGGAGGTTGATCCAGAGATAATCGTAACTTAACATCGTTTTCAGGATGCGAAGTGCTCCTGTATAGGCAAACTCACTTCCCTCAAACGTGCCGCAGCGAGCCACATAATTGACTTTCGATGAAGAAGTAAATCCTTCATTTTTATTTCCCTTCGGTGCTGCGAACTCATAAACAGTTCCGTCTCCCTCCGGAAGGGAAACTGTCAGTTTCTTCATAGCATCCGGAAGATATGCAAATCCATCTGCGTCCGCTGTATAGCTGACCGTCATGTTTTCGACCGTAAACAGGTTCTTGATCACACGTTTTAAGCCTGCAATGATCTCTGTTTTCTTTTCGTCAAACTCGCGAACCCAGTCCTCCACACAATGGAAGAAACCGATTCCGCCTGTCATATCATTAAAATAAGATGTATCAGAGAAATAGGAGGTTGCTCTGGTTACAGACGCTGTATGTCCGGAACCCATAAGCTTCATCTGACCTTTGGATTTCACTTCATTTAAGATCTCACGCATTCTCTTTTCATCGTCAAGCTTAGATTCTGTAAAAATTTCAGAAAGAATCTCAAAACCGAAGTCCAGTTTCTCATATAACACACGAACACTTGTAGAGAATACACCGGTAAAACCGCCGTCTTTCATATTCGGGTATGTTGTCACAGAGAAGTTCAGACCACCACTGTTTAAGAAAATCTCGCTGCTGAGATCACCATAGGTATGGCGCTCTGTATCCACATAACCAAGTACAGATTTTAACAGTCCGATATACGGAAGATCTTCTGTCGATACACGGTTGATATCGAACATCACTCTCAGATAGCCGATCCCTGCCGTAAACATTTCATGATGTACAACAGTAATTCCGTCCACCTTTTTCTCCTCGAAGATCAGTGGAGCAGGATCTCGGTTGATGTCTTCACGGCGGAGCAGCGGGATCTTTTCCAGGTCTTCCTTGGAAGACGGAGTATCCTGGTACTCTTCCAGTTCTCTTGTCTCACGGATGATCATTTCAATCTCTTCCGCAGACAGACTTTCTTTATATGCCTGCAGCTTCTTTGCTGTCTCTGCTTCCATCTCGGCTGTGAGATTCTGCTTCGGGCTGGCAATTACTACAGATTCATAAGGATTGTCCAATAAATATTTCTCGATCAATCCTTCGAAATAATCTTCATCCACACCTGCTTTTAATGCTGCAAATGTTTCTTCATATTCCAGATGCATCATCGGATCGCCGCCGTACAGCCAGCTGTCCAGACACTGGAGACCATACATCAATCCCTTTGGTGCAGAACCAAAATCTGCCTCGCGATACTGGAACTCATAATAGTTGATGCCTGCACGTACGCTCTTCTTATCCAGTCCGCATGCAGCAAGCTTTCTCAAGGTACCTTTGATCACAGCCAGGAACTCACCCTTCTGCTCTTTGTTTGCATTTTTCGCAACAACAGAGAAATACGGCTGTAAGATCCCACTTTCATATCCGCCCATGATATCGTCGCCAATACCTGCATCCAGAAGTGCTTTCTTCAACGGTGCTCCCGGAGTATCTAACAGTACATATTCCAGGATCTGGAAGGCGATATATTCTTTCGGGGAAAGTTCATTACCAGCAGAAGTATTGACTGAAAGGTAGGTTGCATTCTCCAGGCTTTCAGTTTCCGATACGGAGTAAAAAATCTCTTTTTCAATCGGTTCTGCAAATGCTTTCTGGATCTGAATCTCAGAATCAATCTCCTGACGATCGTATTTTCCAAGATATTCTTTATCCATCCACTCCAGTTTCTCAGCAAAATCCATATCTCCGTAGAGGTAAATATAGCTGTTGGACGGATGGTAGTATTTGTTATAAAATGCAAGGTAATCTTCGTATGTCAGCGCAGTGATCTCTTCCGGATCGCCGCCGGACTCAAATGCATAGCAGGTATCCGGGAACATCACAGCCTTGATGTGTCTGTCCAGCACGCTTTCCGGAGAGGAAAATGCACCTTTCATCTCATTATAAACAACACCATTGTAGGTCAGTTCGCCGTCCGGCTCTGTGAGCTCGTAATGCCAGCCTTCCTGCATAAAGATTTTCTTTTCTTTTCCGATGTTCGGATTCAGAACTGCATCCAGATACACATCCATCAGGTTCTGGAAATCTGCATCGTTACAGCTGGCGATCGGATAAACCGTTTTATCCGGATATGTCATCGCATTTAAAAAGGTATTCAAAGAACCTTTTACTAACTCTACAAACGGATCTTTTACCGGAAATTTTTCAGAACCGCAGAGCACTGTGTGCTCGATGATATGCGGAACACCGGTACTGTCATGCGGAGGAGTACGGAAACCGGCGAAAAACACTTTATTATCATCGTCCGCACTCATAAGGAACACCTTCGCCCCTGTCTTTTTATGCTCTAAGATATACCCAATCGAGTTCAGCTCTTTGATCTCACGCTCTTCCACCAGCTCGTAAGCTTCCAGCGCTTTTAATTTCATACTCTGATCTAGCATTCAAATAATTCCTTTCCATTGCTGTCCCTTTGTATCACATGTTTCCCATAAATTTGTCCTTCAGGATCGCGAAACATTCTCTGACGCAAAGGTGAATAAATAAAATCGGATCCGACTTCGCAGCGATTCCGCTCACATTCTGGATCCCGACATGTTTTGCGATCCCTTTTGCGCGCAAAACATGGAAATTGCTGGTCACGATACCGACACGGATCGTTACCTCTTCATCCGGCGGAGACAAGTAACCGGAACGAGACATCAGATCACGGATCCAGCCTCGACGATTCTTTTCTCTCTCATCAATGATCATCTTACTGTAAACCAGATTTTCATATGTGCTGGAAGACTGTTCTTCCTTGATCATCTGGTACTCCGGAACTCCGCGTTTCTTCAAATAATCGTACATGATCTCGGCTTCCGAAACTTCTTCATCGCCATTCTTACCACCGGACAAAATGAATACCGTATTCGGATGAACCTGCGCATATTCATATGCCTTGTCCAATCGATGTTCCAGGGTCTTGCTGATCTTTCCGTCCTGAACCTGATATCCGAGAACCACCACATAGTCCGTACTCTGTTTCTGGAGCGAAAAGAAGTTGAATCCCATGGCCAGTTCAACAAATACGAAGATCGCAAAGATCGCAGTAAAAAATGTCACGACGGAAACTTCCATCTGAATCGGGACTTTCTGTCTGAATAACGGATAAAAATGGACTACCACGCCCATCAGTGCCAGCAATGCTGCAAGGATCAGCCAGACTACAGACAGGGACGTTCCGATCCCGGAATACACAATGATCACGCCATAATAAACCAGGCAAAATATCGCCAATATACCGAACATTGATGCCATGTCTGTAACCTCCTTTCCTTGCATTTATAAAATATGATCGTTAGTCTTCTTTCTTTCTGAGGATGTCGTACTGATCAGCCTTCTCGCTTAAATCGATGTACAGAACCTGCTTCGGATGCGGAGCGCTCTCCTGGCTCACACCTTCTTCTGTATAGATTCCACGTACTTCCGCAAGAACATTTCTTCCGTCCGGTTTCATGATCTCAATGATCTCACCAACGGAGAACTTATTCTTCTGTTCGATCTTCGCAAAACCACGCTCATCGTTGCACTCAACCGTGCCAAGGTAAATGTAGTTTTTCACATACGTGTTGCTGTCGTAGATCTGTGTATCGCTGGTTGGTTTGTTGAAATAGAAACCTGTTGTAAATTCACGATATGTGCATTTACCGATCTCTTCTTTGTACCACTCCATATTTGCATAGTATTTTTCCGGGCTCTCGTTGTAATCGTCGATCGCTTTTCTGTAAGTTCTTGCAACAGTTGCAACGTAAAGAGCAGTCTTCATACGACCCTCGATCTTAAAGCTGTCAATACCTGCCTCGATCATCTCCGGAACATGCTCGATCATGCAAAGGTCTTTGGAGTTGAAAATATAAGTACCGCGCTCATTCTCAAATACCGGAAGGTATTCGCCCGGTCTTGTCTCCTCCTGGATCGCAAAATCCATGTCATCGCGGAGAACGGATCTCTGTCCCTCTTTCTCTGCTGCAAATACGTTGTATTTCCATCTGCACGGATGTGTGCATGCACCCTGATTGGCATCACGGCCTACAAAGAAGTTACTGAGCAGGCAGCGGCCGGAATAGGAAATGCACATAGCACCATGCATGAAACTCTCGATCTGCATATCCTCCGGGATATGATCTCTGATCTCACGAATCTCTTTTAAGGACAGTTCACGTGCTGTTACCACACGCTGTGCGCCCATCTGGTGCCAGAACAGGAATGTGCCCCAGTTTGTGTTGTTGGCCTGTGTACTGATATGGATCTCCATCTCCGGAAGCACACGTTTTGCGATCGCAAACACACCCGGATCGGAAATGATCAACGCATCCGGACCGATCTCTCTTAATTCTTCAAAATATTTCTCAACGCCCGGAAGGTCATCATTGTGAGCCAGGATGTTGGCTGTGATGAATACGCGCACACCATGCTCATGGGCAAATTTAATACCTTCTTTGATCTCTTCGTTTGTAAAATTCTTCGCTTTCGCACGAAGACCAAATGCTTCACCGCCAAGATATACTGCGTCTGCACCGAAAATTACTGCTGTTTTTAATACGTCCAGACTTCCTGCCGGAACTAAAAGCTCTGTTTTTCTCATGTTTATTTCCTTTCTTTCATAACACTGATCGCAACACCGTCTCCGATCGGCAGGATCGTTGTCTCCAGTTCTTCTCTATGTTTCAAAGTATATAAATACTCTCTCATTCGCACATGAATGGTTCGGTCACGACGTTCAACTGCGTAGCGGGACTCCACGATGGTTCCGTCCTGCAGAACGTTGTCGGACATCAGAACACCGCCCGGAGCCAGAAGTCGTAAGATATCCGGCAGCCAGTGAATATACTGACCCTTGGCCGCATCCATAAAAATAAAGTCATATTCGCCTGTCAGTCCTGCCAGGATCTCTCCCGCATCACCTTCCAGAAGCGTAATTCTATCTTCCACTCCCGCTTTTGCAAAGTTTGCCTTCGCGATCGGGATACGTTTTTCAAATTTTTCGATGGTTGTAATGTGGGCATCTGCCGGCATTACACGCGTCATCAATAAAGCCGAATAGCCGACCGCAGTTCCGACTTCCAGAATGCGCACCGGCTGTTTCATTGCCACCATAGTTTTTAAAAGAGCTGCCGTCTCCCTGCGGATGATCGGCACAAAGGATTCCACCGCCTCTTTCGCGATCGCATCACAGATCTCTCCGTCTCCGGAGTCCAGTGAATTGATATAGGCAGTAATACGCTCATCCGTAATCATCATTCATCTCCTTCAGGAGCTTCTTTCAAGAGATCGATCATCTCTTTGGAACTTAACGATGTATTAAGCTTCCATGCTCCTTCCTGTACTTCATATCCATAGACTTTCGCCTGAATGGAAAATGCAGAATGGTCGCGGATCAGTCCGATATCTTCCAGAAGTTTTCCAACTTCGGAAACAGACTCCGAACCATCCAGAGTCACTACTTTTTCAACACCCGGAGCCTTGTCGATTCCCGGCGCATAGAAAATGCTGTAGCCGAACTCATATCCTTTTTTCGCTCCCATAAGCAAAAGCACTGCCACCAGTGTATACAGGACCAGACGTCCGCAAAAACTAATGACTGCTAAGCTCATCTTGTTGATCTCTTTTGTTACTCTGCTCATATAACTCCTCGGTTCTATCCGGGGAACCGGCTGCTTCCGATCCCCCGGTGTCAGTCAATTTCAATTTCTATCCTTCTACTTCCATAATGATCGGTAAGATCATCGGATTACGCTTAATGCGTTTCCATAAGAAATCGCTCAAGCTGTCTCGGATAATATTTTTGATCTTGCCCCAGTCTGTCACGTGACGGTCAAGGCAATCCCAGACTGCCTGATCAACTACTGCCTGAGCTTCTTCCATCAGATCCTCAGACTCTCTCACGTATACAAAACCGCGGGACACGATGTCCGGTCCGGAAAGCAGCTGATTGGAATATTTCTCCAATGCCAGCACTACGATAATGATACCGTTCTGGGCCAGATTCTGTCTGTCGCGAAGCACGATGTTGCCAACGTCTCCGACTCCAAGTCCGTCAACCAGGATTCCTCCGGACTGTACGCGGTCGATCACGTCCGCTCCTGTCTCTCCGATCTCCAATACGTCGCCGGTGTGGAGCATCATCACGTTTTCTTTCGGGATACCGAGAGATTCTGCCAGCTCCTTCTGCGCCATGCGATGACGGAATTCACCGTGGATCGGAATCGAATACTGTGGATGCACCAGAGAGTAGATCAGCTTGATCTCTTCCTGGCACGCATGTCCGGAAACATGAGTATCCTGAGAGATCACTTTCGCACCCTTCATGGACAATTCATTGACAACGCGGGAAACCGCCTTTTCATTGCCCGGGATCGGGGTGGAACTGATCACGACCACATCACGCGGTGTGATGGACACTTTTCTATGCATGGAGGAAGCCATTCTGGACAGGGCTGCCATAGACTCTCCCTGGCTTCCTGTTGTAATGATAACTGTATCTTCCTCATTGTAGTTTTTCAACATCTCGATGTCGATCAGAGTCCCCTCCGGAATGCTGATGTATCCAAGCTCCTGGGCAGTTCCGATGACATTGACCATACTGCGGCCTTCCACTACAACCTTACGGCCGTATTTGCACGCCGTATTGATCACCTGCTGTACACGGTCTACGTTGGAAGCAAACGTCGCTACGATAATACGGTTCTGTTTGTGCTCAGCAAAGATCGCATCGAATGTCTTACCGACTCTCTTCTCAGACATAGTAAAGCCCGGGCGTGTTGCATTGGTGGAATCACACATCAATGCCAGAACACCTTTCTTTCCAAGCTCAGCCAGTCTCTGTAAGTCTGTCACATCTCCGAATACCGGAGTATAATCAATCTTAAAATCGCCGGTATTTAAAATTACACCGGCCGGTGTGAAGACCGCAAGTGCAGCCGCGTCAGCAATGCTGTGGTTCATCTTGATGAACTCCACACGGAAACAGCCCAGATTCACAGACTGTCCATGCTTTACCACTTTACGTTTCACAGTTTTAAGCATATTATTCTCTTTTAATTTGTTGTCGATCAAACCAATGGTCAGTTTTGTGCCGTAGACCGGGGCATTGATCTCTTTCAGAACATACGGGAGCGCACCGATGTGGTCCTCATGTCCGTGGGTGATCACAAAACCCTTTACTTTATCAATATTATCCGCCAAATAAGTCACGTCCGGGATAACCAGGTCAATACCCAACATATCATCACTTGGGAAAGCAAGGCCGCAGTCCATCACGATAATGGTGTCATCGTACTCGATGGCAGTCATGTTCATTCCGATCTGCTCCAGACCTCCCAGAGGGATGATCTTGACTTTACAGTCATTCATTTCGATAATTTCGTTCACGTTCAAACCTCCGTTATTGTTCCGTTCCTGTAGTCTTCATCTTCGTGCGTATCTTCGTTCCGTTCATAAAGGGGGCTACTTCATTACCTTTTTTTACTATTCTTCGTCCTCGTCCATGAGAGCTTCGAACACTTTCCAGATTGCTTCCAGCTCATTCTCATCTTCTACGAACTCGTAGAGAGCATCTTCGTCGCCCTCTGCGGACATATCCTTTAATACGTAGCAGTCTGCCTCTGCCTCGTCATCCTCTGCATCTGTTACGAGAAGATAGTTTCTTCCGTTTAATTTTGTCTCCTCTAAAACGAAGAACTCCAGAGTCTGCTCCTCGTCTGCTAAAATAATTTTCTTCTCTTCCATGGTCTTCTCCTATTCTTTGTCGGTCTGTACCGGTTCAGACTGTCTGAATCGGATATGGTCCAGATAGCCCTGTAAAATAAAGCAGGCTGCGATCTTATCGATCACGGCTTTTCTGTTTTCTCTGCGGACACCGGTTTCCATAAGTACCTGTTCTGCAGCAACAGTTGTCAGTCGCTCGTCCCAATAAACAATCGGAAGTCCTGTGCGTCGCTCCAGCATCTCACCAAATGCTTTTGTCTTTTCCACACGCTCTCCTTCTGTATTGTTCATATTTTTCGGAAGTCCCATCACGATCGTTGTGATCTCATATTCCTTTACAAGTTCCTCAATTCTCGCTGCCGTTTTTCTCAGTTTGTTTTCGTCTTTACGCTCGATGGTCTCAACACCCTGGGCGGTCAAAAGAAGTCCATCACTTACTGCGACTCCGACCGTTCTGGAGCCAAAGTCAAGTCCAAGTATTCTCATATGTTTCATCCTTTCAGGGGACTCTATTTTTTTACATGACAAAACCAGCTGGTACATGTCTTCCCCAACTGTCTGCCACTCGTACATTATCCATTCAGACAGAAGAAAAACTCCTTCTGTCTGATAGTATTTCCCCCACAAGCCCTATTTCAGTCTTGTTTCGATATAATTCTCCATAAGTTCTTCCAGGATCTCGTCGCGTTCTACCTTCATGATCAGGCTTCTGGCGCTCTTATGGGAAGTGATGTAAGTCGGATCGCCGGACATAATATATCCTACGATCTGGTTGATCGGATTATAACCCTTTTCTCTCAATGCTTCATAAACATCATGAAGGACCCGGCTAACCTGCATCTTCTTCTCGTCCTGTACTGCCTTAAAATATTGTGTGTTACTGATATCGCCCATAAGTGTCCTCACGTCCTTTTGTTACTGCAGCTGACAGTCATTTTAACCACATTCTGTGATCATGACCGCATCATAACAGCTACTTGTATTCTACCCCAAATTTACACTTTACGCAAGCTTAATGACCTCATCCGTCAGGAATTCTTTCATGACACCAGTCACGAAACTGTTCTTTGTAAGTTCCGGTCTGGTCTCATCAAATGGAACTACAACCTTCACATATTCCTTTGTATGACCGATCATGTATGTTTCGCCATTGATCGTTATCGGCTCTTCGAGCAGTACTTCTGTTTCCTGACCAAGGAAGGATTCACGATACTTTCTGGACATCTCTGCTTCTAATGCCAGAAGCTCCGCACTTCTCTTTGTTTTGATCGGTTCCGGAACCTGATTCGGCATCTTGTCGGCTCTTGTTCCTGCACGTCTGGAATATTTGAAAACATGCATTTCATAGAAGTTTACCTTTTTTAAGAACTCCTTGGTTGTTTCAAACTCTTCCTCTGTTTCACCCGCAAAACCAACGATAACGTCTGTTGTGATCGCCGGATTCTTGAAGTACTTTCTTAAGATCTCGCAGCCTGTATAGTACTCATCTGCTGTATAATGACGGTTCATTCTCTTCAATGTCTCATCACAGCCACTCTGTAAGGATAAATGGAAATGCGGACAGATCTTATCCAGCTTGGAAAGTTCTCTCGCAAAATCCTCTGTAATAACGCGCGGCTCAAGAGAACCAAAACGCAGTCTCTTTACACCTTCGATCTCATGAAGCAGCTTGATCAGATACAGGAAATCGATATTTTCTTCTTTAAAATCCACACCGTAAGAACTTAAGTGAATACCGGTCAGGACGATCTCCTGATAACCATTGGCTGTCAACTCTAAAACTTCGCTTACAACATCCTCAGGACGACGGCTTCTTACACGGCCCCTTGTGTACGGAATGATACAATAACTGCAGAACTGGTTGCAGCCATCCTGCACCTTGATAAATGCGCGAGTATGATCTGCCTGTTTTGCAATATGAAGTGTCTCATACTCGTGTGTCGCACCGATATCAATGATGGAACCGGTCACTTCCTTTCCTGCCAGACACTCTTCCAGAAGCGGTATCAGGTCTGCCTTCTTGTTGTTTCCGATCACAAGGTCGATAGCGTCATCTTCCTTCAGTTTCTCGCCCGCTGCCTGAACATAACATCCGGCTGCCACAACCACTGCATCCGGATTTTTCGCCTTCGCACGGTGGAGCATCTGACGGGATTTCTTATCTGCCATGTTTGTGACAGAACAAGTATTTATAATATAGACATCTGCCTGGTCTTCAAAGTCTACGATCTCGTAGCCTGCAGCCTCTAAAAGCTGCTGCATAGCTTCTGTCTCGTAAGAGTTTACCTTGCATCCCAGATTGTGCAATGCCGCTTTTCTCATCTTCATTCTCCTGTCTAAAATTACAACTAAAACTATTGACTTTTCTATTTGATTCCTCTAGTATGAATTTAGAATGTTTTTCTAATAATTTTCACTAGGAGGACTTATTAATATGAAAACAGTAAAAATTTCTTTAAATTCCATCGATAAAGTAAAATCTTTTGTAAATGACCTCACAAAATTTGATACAGATTTTGACTTGATCTCCGGTCGTTACGTGATCGACGCAAAGTCTATCATGGGAATTTTCAGTCTGGACCTCTCCAAACCGATCGATCTGCACATCCATGCAGAGGGCGATGCAGAAGACATTCTTACTATCCTTGCACCGTATATTGTTGAATAATAAAATAAGTGAACTGCCGGGTCATATGACCTGGCAGTTTTTCTTATTTTTAGATACAGCGTACGATCTCTCTTGTCTCGATGGCTGTCTTCATCATCTCGTCGATCTTCTCAGCCAGCTTCTCCTCAGATTTGATAATTCTCTTCAGATTCGGTTTTGTTACCGGATGCTTCGCTACGAAAATTGTACAGCAGTCTTCGTACGGAAGTGTGGATGTCTCGAATGTATCGATCTTCACGGAAATATCTACGATATCCTGTTTGTCGAAAGCGATCAGCGGACGGAGTACCGGCATCTCACATACTTCGTTTGTTACTGCTAAGGACGGCATTGTCTGGGATGCTACCTGACCGATGCTTTCGCCTGTGATCAGTGCGAGACAGTCGGACTGTTTTGCGATCTCCTCAGCAATGCGCATCATGTAACGGCGCATGATAATGGTAAGCTCATCGTGCGGACACTGATCGTAGATGTAAAGCTGGATATCTGTAAAGTTTACGATATTCAGTTTGATCGGACCAGTATATTTTGCAACTAATTTTGCAAGATCTACAACTTTCTGTTTTGCACGCTCACTTGTGTATGGCGGAGCATGGAAGTATGTTGCTTCGATTGTTACGCCACGTTTTGCTACCATCCAGCCTGCAACCGGACTGTCGATACCGCCGGAGAGCAGTAACATCGCTTTTCCGGCTGTTCCGATCGGCATACCGCCCGGACCCGGGATTGTCTCGGAGAAGATATTGATTTTCTGACGGATCTCCACATGAAGTGTCACATCCGGATTGTGAACGTCTACTTTAGTCTCCGGGAATCTTGTTAAGATCACTTCACCGAGGTCACGGTTGATCTGATCGGAAGTTGCCGGATAGTTCTTATCTGCACGACGTGCGATTACTTTGAATGTGAAATTCTTGTCCTCGTATGCTTCGTCAATGTATTTTGCCACTTCTTCTTTCAGGCTCTCATATTCACCTTTTTCCACCTGAACCATCGGGCAGATACCCACAATACCGAATACATGCTGCAGAGAATCAACGATCTCATCGAAATCGTATTCTTCATTTGCCTCTGCATAGATACGACCCTGCTCTTTTGTGATCACAAATGCACCGTCATGGCGTTTTAAACGATTGTTGATCTGTTTTACCAGCGCATCTTCGAACAGGTAACGGTTTTTACCCTTTACGCCGATCTCAGCGTACTTAATTAAAAAAGATTTATAATTCATGGTTCCTCCAAATTGTACTCTCTATGCTCTGCGGTATCTTCTTAACATCGGAAGGAGCTCGAGAAGCTGCGCAAGGCAGTAATCCACATCTTCTTCTGTATTGAAGAGACCGAATGAAAATCTCAGTGTAGAATCCAGCAGTGAATCTTTCACGCCGATCCCTTTTAATGTTCCGGAAATACCCGGATGGTTTGAAGAACATGCGGAACCGGAGGAAACATATACCCCTCTGTCTTCCAATGCATGAAGAAGAACTTCTGCACGAACTCCTTCAAAACCCGCACTCACGATCTGCGGAGCACTGTCTCTGCCTGTAAGACCGTGAACAGTCACACCCTCGATCTCCTGCAATCCTTTTACCATACGGTCTTTCAGAGCATAGATCTGCTCCACTTTCGCCTCATGGTTTGTATACATCTCTTTGACAGCCATGCCCATACCTGCGCAGCCCGGTACGTTTTCTGTTCCGGAGCGCATGTTTTTCTGCTGGCCGCCGCCGAAGATGATCGGTTTGATCTTTACCTTTTCGTCCGCATATAAGAATCCGACACCCTTCGGACCATGGATCTTATGTGCGCTGACAGACATTAAGTCAATGCCCATCTTTTTCGGACGGATCACATATTTTCCGTATGCCTGAATGGCATCTACATGGAAATATGCTTTTGATTTCTTTTCCTTGATGATCTTTGCGATCTCCTCGATCGGTTCTACCGCACCCATCTCATTGTTCACATACATCACAGAGATGAGGATCGTCTCATCACAGATCGCCTCACGAAGTGCATCCAGGGATACGTGACCATTCTCATCGGTCGGAAGGTAAGTCACGCGGAATCCCTGCTCCTCCAGAAAGATCATCGTATTGTAAATGGACGCATGCTCAATTCCGGTTGTGATCAAGTGATTTCCCGCACGCTTGTTGGCCATCGCAACACCGATCAGAGCCATGTTGTTGGACTCTGTACCGCCAGATGTGAAGATGATCTCTTTGTCCTTAACTTTCAAGGATTTTGCGATCTCTTCTCTGGCAGATTTGATATAATTTTCAGCCTCCACACCCTTCATATGTCTGGAAGATGTGTTGCCGTAATCGGCCATCATAGCCTGTACCATCACGTCACGAACACTGTCAAAGACACGTGTTGTGGCGGAGTTATCTAAATATACTTCTCTTCTTTCGATTCCCATATTTAATCCTCTAATGCAAATCCGATCGCAGACAATACGAACATTCCGGCTGTCTCTGTACGAAGGATGCGCTTTCCGAGCGTCACAGGCTGAAGTCCGTTTGCCAGAGCCAGATCAATCTCAGACTCTGCAAATCCGCCCTCAGGACCAATGAAGATCGCACACTTCTGTCCCGGTTTTAATCCCCGGATCAATCTGCGGGTCAGCTCCATTCCGGTCACGCCGTCAATGGTCTCTGCCGCTTCATACGGAACGATCGCCAGATCTGCACTTTTGGCTTCCTCAACAGCTGCCTTGTACTTCATAACTCCGGAAATCTCCGGAACGATCATACGCTTGGACTGCTTCGCAGCACTCTCCGATACTCCATACCAGCGCTTGATCTTATTGCCTTCTTTCTTCGGATCCAGTTTCATGACACATCTGGCCATGTCCACCGGAACAATACGGCTCACGCCGAGTTCCACGCATTTTTGGATGATCAGTTCCATCTTGTCTCCCTTCGGGAGTCCCTGATAAAGGATCACCTCGACCGGAAGTTCTGTGTCATCCACTTCCTCCGGAAGGATCTCAGCCTTTACAGATTCCGAACCGATCTCTGTCAGTTCACAGAAATAATTCAGACCTTTTCCGTCACTGATCAAGACCTTCTCGCCCGGCTTCATGCGCAGAACATTTTTAATATGATTGACGTCTGAACCGACGATCGTCACTTCAGACTCCGTAAACAACTCAGTTTCTGTAAAAAAGTGATACATACTTATCCCTTATTTCTTTCTGCAAGTGATGGAAACCCACTCACCCTGGTATGTTGTTTCAATGATCTCGAATGCATCATTCTTCGCAAGCGCATCTTTTACTGCCTGTTCCTTCATATTAATGATACCGGAAGTAATGAAAATACCGCCCTTCTTAATATGAACCGGAACCTCTTCCTGGATCATGATAATGATATCTGCAAGGATATTTGCAACTGCGATATCATAGCACTCATAACCTGCAGCGTCCTGAACTTCCTTCTCATCGATGATGTTGCCCTGGATCACACCAAACTTCTCTTCCGGGATCTGGTTTGCTTCCAGATTCTCGTGAACAGCTGTGATCGCATTTTCATCCAGATCTGTACCGTAAACATAATCTGCACCGAGTTTTAATGCTGTGATACCAAGGATACCACTGCCTGTAC
Source organism: Pilosibacter sp. (assembly GCA_045647085.1). Classification (GTDB taxonomy): domain Bacteria; phylum Bacillota; class Clostridia; order Lachnospirales; family Lachnospiraceae; genus Pilosibacter. The sequence goes on along the minus strand of JAZRLX010000194.1, from coordinate 543 downwards.
CAAGATCCAGAACTTTTACGCCCGGTTTTACAAATTTCTCAAGCTGACGGATGCAGAGCTGAGTTGTCTCATGCTTACCTGTACCGAATGCAGTACCCGGATCGATCTGAATGAGCATCTTGTCTTTGTGCTCCTCCGGGATCGGCTCCCATGTCGGTTTAATTAAAATATTATCCACTGTAAACGGTTTAAAGTACTGTTTCCAGTTGTTGATCCAGTCCTTATCTTCTGTCTCAGACGCATCAATCGTACCTGCTCCCATGTCCACAAACTGACGATACTCTTCGATGCCTTCCTGAACTTCTCTTAAGATTCTCTCCACATCATCATTGTCATCGAGATAAAAACTTACTTTCGCAATGCCTTCATCCGGCGGGAGCTCCGGTAAAATATCGATGAACATTCCTTTTGTCTCCGCCTCTGTTAACGGAATATTATCCTCGATCTCCATACCCTGGATACCGATCTCATCAAACATGCTGCCAAGATAATCTACTGCTTCCGTTGTTGTTGTCAATGTAAATTTCTTCCACTTCATGTCAT